>CAZDMM010000693.1:0-4436 GCA_964505845.1 uncultured Caldilineaceae bacterium | reverse complement strand
GATCAGTAGCCAGGGAATGACAAGGTGGTTCCCAGGGGTACCGGTCAACTGGCCAACCCACACAAGTATCATACAACATCAGGCTTACCCGGCTCATATCCTGGCCTGATTTTCAGCTTACCAGGAGACTAGATTTCCAATTTTCAATTACTTCGTACTTACCTGTCTAATTGGAGATCCTAAGGTAGGAGAGTTAAGCGGGGAGCATCGCTTTGGAAAATACCAACTGTACCTGGGGCGCAGTCAAAAAAGATTGATATAGCGTTGGGTCGGTTAAGCCTTCAAGTATCTGGCGTAGGATTCTATCTGCCGAGGCGTAATGCACTTTAGCAATCTCTGCCCTACCCTCGGCTTCTTTAAGCTCGGCCAGGGTGATGTGGCAGCGGCAGATCAGGCTTGGGCATTTTAATCCCAAGCTAACTTCCAACGAGTGGTTTAGAGCAATTTGGGCCTTATCCAAGCGCCCGGCAGCAAACAGGGCTTGACCCCGTAAATGGCATGATCGGGCGATATTCTTACGAGTTTGGGTATGGCGCGCCAGGGTTAAGGATTCATCGGCAGCCTCTAACGCACCCAGAATATTACCTTCAGCCAGGGCCAACTGGCCTTTGAGCACGACCATCCGCGTTCGATAACGCCAGCGCATAAACGTTTCAGGTGAATTGTACAGCCCTTCGGCCAGGTAGGCTCGCGCCCGGTCATAATCTTTAAGCTGTAAGTAATCGGCAGCCAGGTTGGCAATGGCATTGCCTTCAGCTTCGGTCAAGAGCGGTTTGCCGGCCCGAGCCACCTCCAGGCTGAGCCGGTCAAACTGGACGGCCTGCTCTAAATTAAACAAATCGCGGTGGACCCAGCCAATCGTATTGAGCAGCCGGGCGCGCCAGAAGCGATCACCGGCAGCTTCGGAAAGGTTAAGGGCTTTCATCAGTTCATCCAAAGCATTTTGATACTGGCCTGAACTGGCGTGCGACATGCCCAAGACAAAGGAGCCGCCCAACATCAAGAAAGGATTGGTAAAAGATTGTCCTAGTTCTACACAGGCCTGGGCATGGTACAGGGCAGCCTTAAAATCACTGCGTAGATGAGCCAACATAGCCAATCCCCAATGTTCCTCAGCCGATAGATCATAAACGCTTTCGACGGCGCCCGATATTTCCGTAGAAGGACGGCGAGAAATATTCCCGCTAACCGTGGAATGTAGAATATCGTGCAGTTTAAGGATTTTAGCTTGCAGTTCGTTGTAACTTAAAGTTTGAGCCAAGCGCAGGGCTTGATCCAGGTAAGTGCTGGCCCGCTCCAGGCGATGCGCCCAATAATGGGCAATGCCAAGCTGGTACAATAACTCCCCTTCTCGGAGCTGGTTACCGACCCGCCGGTTGTCTTCAAAAAGTTGCTCAAGATCGCCGATGGCGGAGTCAAAATCAGATAAGGCCAGGTAAGTTTGAGCGCGCCGTTCAACCAGGCTGGTTGTTGCCTCGGGGGGGGCCAGGTTCTTATGCTCACGGCATAAAACCAGGGCGCGGTCGTAGTGGTGCAGCGCCTCCTGGGGAGCATAGGCCTCTCGAGCCCTGTCGCCCGCCTGAACCAGGTAATGGAAGGCGGATTCATAGCGTTCGGCCCGCTCGTAATGATAGACCAGGATAGCGGCCCACTCGCTAAGCAACTGGCGGGCAGTTAGCTGTTCAATCGCCTGCGCTACCTGGCCGTGCAGCCAGACCCGCCGGTGAAGGGCCAGGTCTTCATAGAGCACCTGGCGCAGCAAGCCATGACAAAACCTATAACCAATTCCCCTTTCCTCGATGAGACGGACTACCAGCATTTCATCCAGTAAGTCTAAGAGCGTCGTATTATCGTATTCGGTAGTAGTTTGGAGCAGGTCATAGCTAAACTCCCGGCCAATTACCGCCGCCAGTTCAGCAAGATGATAAGCAGCCTGGCTTAGATGCTCCAGGCGCAAGCGAATAGCGCCACGGACGCTGGCCGGTACGATCAGATATTTATCGGCCAGCAAACTCCAGTAATTATTATGCAAATTGATTTTGCCCGCCTGGGCTAAGGCCAGAATAACCTCACGGGCAAAAAAAGGATTCCCTTCGGTGATGTAATACAAATCCTCGGCCAGGTCTGCAGCCAGTTCTCCACCACCCAGCAGCCCGGCGCCCAGGCGGGCTATGTCAACCGGATTTAAACGAGAAAGATCTAACCATTCACCCAACTGGCTGCGCTGTAATTCGTTACAAAAGCGGGCAATCGCTGTGCCACGCTGCACTTTATCATCACACAGGGTACATAGAATTAGGATGGGCAGCGTAGAAATCCGGCGGGTGAGATAATGCAGCAGTTGTAAGCTGGACTCGTCGGCAGCTTGTAGGTCGTCTAAAAATATAACCAAGCGGGAATCGCAGGCAAAGGCGGAAAAGGCGGCCACTACCGCATCAAAGAGATGTTGGCGGGCCTGTCCCAGTTCCAGATCGAGCCTACTCAGATGTGGCGGATTAGCCGAAGCCAGTTCAGGCAGCAGCCGGGCCAGGTCATCGGTGAGCATCCCCAATTTCTGGCGCAGAATTGCTGTAGTTCTATGGTTGAGGCCGCTGCGGATAGCCTCGACAAACAAGCCATAGGGCAAATGCCCTTCTTGCTCGTAGGCTGCCCCATAGAGAACGAGCATACCCGCCGCGTGGGCGCGAATCACCACTTCTTCAGCCAGCCGGGTCTTACCCACCCCTTGTTCACCGCTAATGATGACCAGGCCCCCCTGACCGGACTTGGTTCGGGCAATCAGCTCGGCCAGTTTCTGCATTTCGGGTTCACGGCCCAAAAGAGGTAACCCCCGGTAATTTTTTGACAGACGCGCCGGTAAGGTAGGGAGGAGGGTTCCGGCTTTGTCCGGTTCTGGCGGCCAGCGATTTTCGACAATAGCGTTATATAAAGCAGTCGTTTCGGGGGATGGCTGAACCTCGAGTTCGTGCTTGAGAGTCTCTTGAGCTTGACGATACAGTTGTAAGGCCCGGTGACGCTGTCCAACCAAGACATAAAGCCGCATTAGCTCCCGATGCACTTCTTCGTGGGTAGGCTCGACGTGCAAAAGATCTTCCAAACAGCTAATAGCCTTGCTGTGAATAGCCTGTTGGGCATATATCTGCGCCAACTGCTGGAGTAACGTGCAGTAGCTAAAATGTAAGCTCTCCCGCGGCTCCCTGGCCCAGTCCTCATAGAGATCCTCCGGCAATAAATCACCCTGATACAAGGCCCGCGCCGCCTCGTAAGAATCTAGCGGATTATCTTGTTGGCTCCCTACCTGAATCAGCCGTTTAAATTCCTCCAGATCCACCAGGGCGATGGTATCTTTATTGAGGATGAGAGTGGAATCTTGAAACAGGATATACTGTTGGTCAGCGGAATCAGTCGAGTCTGGCTGGAGAATACGCCGCAGCACAAAAAGGGTACGGTGCAGGTTATTGGTCGCCCGAACCGGCTCTTGAGCTGGCCATAACATCTCAAGAGCCTGGTCTTTTAAAAGTTGGTGATCGGGCGCCAGGAGTAGAAGCTTAAAGAGATTTTTTGCTTTACGCCGATGCCATGCCTGGTCTTCGATTAATGTGCTTCCGCGGTAAACCGCAAAACGTCCAAGGGTGTAAACGGTGAGTGGAAATAGTCGTGATGAAGGGGCTTCAAGATGGGATGACTGGCCCTGGTCAGTAAGATTTTCAACTACGTTGTGAATATTACCCATGCCCAGCCTCTATGAAGGAGGTTGTCAAAAGTTCCTGAAGTCAAGTCCGGCAAAATTCGGGCAAAATCGCCATCTAGTTTTTTAAATCCCTTTTGGTGCTTAACCCCAAGATTCCATTATGCTTCTGCTAACCAGACCCATGGGGGGTATTCGGGAGGTACAATAGGTTCAGCATATTCAAACCAATCGCTTGGGGCCATTATATAGCAGCCTTCGCTATCTGAATACGGTACAACAATTATTTCGTCTTGTTGCTGTTCAAGTTTGCCCAGCCAGGCCCCTATCCGGTTGGTGTAAATGCCGTCGGCCGAACGCAACTCGTCAACTACTACAATCTTGGCTAGTTTATAGTATGCCATGAGTCCTTCCTCAGTTTACAACACACCCGCATCAATTGCTCTAACCCGCTGTGGGATAATCTTTATCAATAGATTCGGGCGACTCGCCAGCTTCCAGCCGGTGGACAACTTGGTTAAAATCATCCCCTAAATCTTCCCCAATGTCTTTGCTCATCTTACGCATCTTGCTGGCCAGCGCCTTCGGGCTGGTGTCTTCCTGATCATCTCGATGAGTGGGATTGGACAATTTTTGGGAGTATTTCTCGGCTGAATGCATAACCCTCACTTTGGAAATGAGCCGTTTCAGGTGGGTGCTGTGACAGTAGGGGCAAACTACTTGCCGGGTTTCAGCCTCGGCAAAACTA
>CAZDMM010000692.1:0-4438 GCA_964505845.1 uncultured Caldilineaceae bacterium | reverse complement strand
AGCCAGTGCCAGCAGCAGCTCGACCAGCAGGAGTCGCGCTACTGCCACCAGTGCCATGCCTATGAACGGTGAGGCGTGAGGGGATTTGCGAGTGAGTCATACAAAATCTGAGGAGAAATCTTCTTTTTCCCGGCGCGAGGTGCTGGTGGCTTTGGGCAGTGTGGGGCTGGTCAGCGCCCTGGCCGGTTTGATCCGGGAGAGCCTGGGCTTTTTGACCCCGCCGGTGAGCCAGATGCGCCCGGCCAGGGTGATCGCCGGGCCGCCCGCCGACTTTCCCCAAGGAGCGTTGACGCCGCTCGCCAACGGGCCGGTTTTCATTGGCCGCGATGAGGCGGGGCTGTTTGCCCTGAGTGCGGTCTGCACCCACCTGGGCTGCACCGTGGCCCGCAGCGGCGACAGGCTGGCCTGTCCCTGTCACGGCAGCCGCTTTGCCGCCGATGGCCGCAACCTGAGCGGCCCGGCGGCGCGTCCCCTGCCTTACCTGGCCCTCCAGCTCAACGCCGACGGTTTGGTGGAAGTGAATCTGAGCCAGGAGGTCGAGCCGGCATTTCGTTTGAAGTAAATTCTTGCCGTCAGCCGGCAGAGAGCAAAGAGCGCAGCTTGACCGACTCGTCAACCAGGTCTTTCACCTCAACCGGGGTTTTGGCCTGGATGAGGGGCATGGCCAGACGCACATCTTTGGGCCGGTTGATGGCTACCGCCGCCTCGATGCGCCGGTCTTTCAGATAAAAGCCGATAAAGTTCCGCTGCTCCAGGCTGCCGCGCACCACAAATTGATCCCTCTGGCCGGGAAAGCCGGCGTATTGGATGTTGTAATCGTACTGGTCAGACCAGAACCAGTGCACCTCGCTGTAGACTTGTTGTTTGCCCAGTATATTGCGAGCGGCCGTCATTCCCTGCGAGATGGCGTTTTGATAATGCTCCACCCGGATGTGCCGCCCGATAAGCGGGTGATAGTGCCGGGCCACGTCCCCGGCGGCATAAATCCCGGCAATGTTGGTCTGGCAGTACTCATCCACCACAATGCCGTTATCCAGCTTAACGCCCGTTCCTTCGACCACTTCTGTGACCGGCTCCACGCCGACCCCCACCACCACAAAATCGCAGGCAAGCTGCCGCCCGCTGTGGGTGATGACCCGCTGCACCCGGCCCTGGCCCTCAAACCGGGCCGCTGATTCCCCAAAATACATCTGGACTCCATGCTCACGGTGAAAGCTCTCAAAAACGCGCCCCACCTCCTCGCCCAAGATATGGGCCAGGGGCAGTTTTAACGGCTCCACCACCGAAACTTCAACCCCCAACTGGCGCAGGGTGGCGGCCACTTCTGAGCCGATAAAGCCCATGCCAACCAGGACCGCTTTGCGTCCGGGGGCGGCTTCCTGACGAATGGCATCGGCATCGGCTGCCTGGCGCAAATCGTAAATGCCGGGCAGGTCGGCCCCCGGCGCCGGGAGTGTGCGGTTGCGCACCCCGGTGGCAACCAGCACTTTATCGTAGGGGATGCGCTCGCCGGTTTCCAGCTCCACCACCCTGGCCTGGGGGTCAACCCGGCTGGCCCGCACCCCCAGGCGGGTTTCGATGTTGCGCTCGGCATAATAGGCCGCCGGTCTGAGGGTGATCTCTGCCAGCGACTTTTCACCGGCCAAATATTTCTTTGACAGGGGCGGGCGCTCATAGGGCGGGTGCAGCTCGGCCCCAATGAGCACAACCGGGCCGGTAAAGCCCTCATCCCGCAGGGTGATGGCCGCCACGCCTCCGGCCAGGTTTGCCCCAATGATAACCATTGCTGGCGACATTAATCATAATCCTTTGTTGAGATTGATGGATAAAACGTGTTGCGCGTTGCGTAAAATTAACCACTACCTTTGCACTTTTTAAATAGAACGCAGATAAACGCAGATTTGCGCAGAGAAATTTAGAAAAAATCTGCGAAAATCAGTCAAATCTGCGTCATCTGCGTACCATTTTTAGCTGGTCATGAAAAGTGCAAACATAGTGATTAACGAAACACGCAGCACGGTCACATTAAATCGGCAGGTTGATAAAAACCTTGTCGCCGCGCCGCTCGGCCGGGTAGGTTTTTAGGTCCTCATGGACCGGCGGCTTGACGGCTTTGCCGGTGGCAACCTCAAAGCGGCCATTGTGCATGGGGCACTCGATACAACCGTCAATGACCAGCCCGCCGGCCAGGGCCACTTTTTCGTGGGTGCATAAGCCATCGCTGGCGTAGAAGTTATCCCCCTGCAAGCGATAGACGGCGTATTTTTTGCCGTTGTAGTCAAACCCAATGACCTCTTCCTCGTCCAGGTCGTCTACGGCGCACACTTCTACCCAATTCCCGACGCTGGCCTGCGCTTCTGCGGTCACGAGATGCCCGTTCCCTCGCTCCTGGACAGGCAGTTCGGTTTGGGCCGGGGCCGGCAAGGGGCGAACAATATGGTAGTCGGGGTCTTCAAAGGCGTTCTTGATTAAAGTAGGGATCATCTCTTTGTAAACCTGCCACAAGCTGGTGTAGGGCGGCGGCGTCTGGGCCACAATCGCTTTGTGCAGTTTGGGCAAGGTGTGATAGGGCACCATCGGGATGACATGGTGCTCAAGGTGGTAGTTCATGTTCATGTAAAGGTATTGAAAAACCGGGTTGACATAGACGGTGCGGGTGTTTTTGCGGTGATCCATGGTGTTTTCGGCCAGGCCGGCGTGTTGGGTGAGGCCCAAAAGCTGGTGCAGCCAGCCGCCGTAAAAACGGGGCAGGCCGATGAACATCATCGGCAAAAAGCTGCCGATGGCATAAGACCAAATCCCAAAGGCGATAAAAATGGCGACATAGATGCGGCTGGACCAGTACATTTTTTGGCGGACTATTTCCGGCACGTAGGTGCGCACATTGGCATCGGGCCGGCCCAGGGCGTGGCGAATAATCCGCAGCACTTCGGAAGGGCCGCTGTACAGCCAGAGGAAGTCGCCCAGGATTTTGAGCAGGTCAACCGGGCGCATCACCTGGATTTCGGGGTCACGCATGACGATGATGGTATCGGTGTGGTGGCGGGCATGGCTCCAGCGCCACAGGTGGGCCTCGCGTAGGGTCATAAAAGAGCTAACGTGATAGAAAAACTCATTGAGCCAGCGGGTCTTAAAGGGTGTGCCGTGCCCACACTCGTGCCAGCGGGCGTCGGCAGAGGAGTAAATGGCGCCAAATATCAAAAAAGCGGGAATGGCCCACCAGGTTCCCCAGGATAAGACGGCCAGGTAACCGCTGACTATCAGCAGGACAATCCACAACCCAAAATGGAACAAGGCCGGGCCATCGCTCCGTTTCATCATGGCCTTAAGTTCCTGGCGCGGGATGTCGGGGGACCACCATGTCCCTTCCACTTTTTCTTCGATTAACTCATCATCCAGAGCTACGGCGCTCCGTCCCGTACTCACCAGCGAGTAATCGCGTTTGGCAAATTTATTAAGCAGCATACGGTTCTCTCCTTTTATTTGGCTAATTTAATAATGGGCAAGCGGTGGTTGGTCCCTTAGGTCTGAAAAGCTTCCCGGAGGCTCGATTCTGAGCAAAACCGGCTATGCACTTCAAAGGTTGTCTCTCGAAACCAGCCTCCGGGAAGCTAAACCACTGGCTTTTCATACAGCTTCTTAGACCGCCCCTACCAGGGCTTTAGCCATCCGGCCTACGCTGCCGGCGTCGGGGGCAAAGCCGTCGGCGCCAATTTTGTTGGCAAAATCCTGGGTAATAGGCGCTCCCCCGATGATAACCTTGACTTTATCCCGCACCCCGGCTTCGGTCAGGGCCTCGATGGTGGCGGCAATTGAGGCGACGGTAGTGGTCAGCAGGGCCGACATGCCCAGCAAATCAGGTTCATACTTTTTCACGGCTTCAACAAACTGCTGCGGCGACACGTCGGTGCCCAGGTCAATGATCTGAAAGCCGGCCCCCTCTAGCATCATGGCCACCAGGTTTTTGCCGATGTCGTGCAGGTCGCCGGCCACCGTGCCGATGACCACTTTACCCAGCGTTTTGACCTGGGCCTGCACCAGCAGCGGTTTGAGGATTTCTAATCCCTTTTGCATGGCGCGAGCCGCCAGGAGCATCTCCGGGACAAATTTTTCGCCCATCTCAAACAAGCGGCCCACCTCGGCCATGGCCGGGATGTAAGCCTGGTGCAGAATGTCCGGGGCAGAGATGCCGGCCGATAGAGCGGCCTGGGTTTCGGCGGCAACTACTTTGGCGTTGCCATTGAGAACGGCTTGGTAAATGGTTTCTAGGCTCATCGTTGATAATACTCCTTATAAAATAGTAGTCAGCAGCCAGTAGTCAGAGACCAGATGGTTTTATGCAACCTTGTGACCCTGCAACTTTGTCACCTGGCTACCTTATTTAATTGATGATTGATTTGCCTCTTCTGGGGTCAGCTTCTATCGGCTTTTAATACAC
>CAZDMM010000691.1:2350-4444 GCA_964505845.1 uncultured Caldilineaceae bacterium | reverse complement strand
GCCGGCCAAACTCAAGGTAATCAGCCGATCTGACAAGCCGGTATGTTTGAGAGCAAAAACCAGGGCTGCGGCAGCCAGCAGATAAATGACCACCTGCATCGGCCAAACGGCCAGGTTGTATTGGGTAAACACCCCAAAGAATTGTTCAGGCGTGAAGGGCAAATTCATGTGATGTTCCTCTATGATCTTATGGCTGCGGCAGCGGCTCGCCTATCCGCTCCAGCCACTCCAAATCGCAGCGCAGGCAGCGCCGGGCTTCTTCGCGGGCCATAGTTTCATCAAAGCCCATCTCAATTTCGGTAAAGCCGCTCCAACTGCGCCATTCGGGCGGCAGCGCCCGCGGCACCGGGCGGCGCGCCTGAGCATAATCGGCCGGGTTGACCTGCCAGGGAATATCATGCCGTTTGGGTTTATACACCACCCGCTCCAGCTTGCCGGTTTTTACCCAGGCCTCAACCGCCAAAGCAACGGTGTGGCCCTGGGCCACCGCATGGATGACCGAGGCCGGCCCCAACACCGCATCGCCGGCTGCAAAGACGCCCGGCACCGTAGTCTCCAGGGCCAGCCCAACTTTGAAGGTGGAAGCCCGGTTGGTTTCGATGCTGTTATCCTGCATCCAGTCAAAATCGGTCACTTGCCCAATGGCGGGAATGATAATGTCACACGCTAGGTCAAACTCAGAGCGGGCAATGAGTTTGGGCCGGCGCCGCCCGCTGCTGTCAAACTCGCCCAGAGTCTGACGCTGCAACCGGATGCCGGTGACTGTAGCCATCCCCAACACGGCCATAGGATTGGTCAAGAAGTGGAACTGTACGCCCTCTTCTTTGGCGGCTTCAATCTCTTCCCGGTGGGCGGGCATATCCCGCTCTTCCCGGCGATACACCACATGGACCTCGGCTGCGCCCAGCCGCCAGGCCGAACGGGCCGAGTCAATAGCCACGTCGCCGCCGCCCACAATAACCACCCGCTGACCGTCCACGCTGGGTGAGCGGTTCATAGCAATATCTCGCAAAAATTTAACCCCGTGATAAACGCCCACTTTGTCTTCACCGGGGATAGCCAGGCGCTGGCTCTTGTGCGCGCCCAAAGCCAAAATGGTGGCGGCGTAGCCATCCTCTTTAAGGCTGTCAAGGGTAAAGTCGCGGCCCAACTCCTGGCCGCAGCGGATCTCCACCCCGGCTCGCCGGATATGGTTGATTTCGGCAAAGAGCGGCTCGCGGGGCAGGCGGTAATTGGGGATGCCGTAGGTCATCATGCCGCCGGGCTGGGCCATTTTGTCAAACACCGTCACGGTATAGCCTTGCTGGGTCAAATCCAGGGCGGCAGTGAGGCCGGTCGGCCCCGCCCCCACCACGGCAATTCTCTTGCCGTTAGGCGGGACCAAGCGTTCGGGCGTCCAGGTTTCGGCATAGAAGCGGTCGGCCATGAAGCGTTTGACCAGGCGAATGGAAACGGGTTGGTCAAGCTGGCCGCGCCGGCACTTGGTCTCACAAAAAGCCGGACAAACCCGCCCACAAATCAGGGCAAAAGGATTGGTTTCCCGATGGATGGCTAACCCTTCAGCATAGCGGCCCTGGGCCACCAGGGCCAGGTAAGCCGGGCTGTCAACTCCGGCCGGACAGGTATTAACACAAGGTGCTCGCACCAGGGCCTTGCACACACTGGCCGGGCAGCGTTTTTCGTAGATGTGGGCTTCATACTCGGCCCGGAAATGCTTGAGGGTACTTTCGACAGGGTTGGGCGCGCCCTGTCCCAGCCCGCACAGGCTGGTTGATTTGATTTGCCGGCACAGCATCTCTAAAGTTTCAATATCGCCATCTTTGCCGTGACCGGCGCAAATACGCTCCAGGATTTCCAAAATGCGTTTGGTACCCACCCGGCAGGGAGTGCATTTGCCGCAGCTTTCATCCTGGGTAAATTCCATAAAGAAGCGGGCAATGTCCACCATGCAGGTGTCCTCGTCCATCACAATCATCCCACCGGAACCCATAATGGAGCCGGCGGCGGTTAAGGACTCATAATCAACCTGCATGTTCAAATATTCGGCCGGCAGACAGCCGCCCATGGGGCCGCCGGTCTGCACCGCTTTGAAGC
>CAZDMM010000691.1:0-2340 GCA_964505845.1 uncultured Caldilineaceae bacterium | reverse complement strand
CCGCCCACATCAAAGATGACCTCGCGCAAGGTAATGCCCAGCGGCACTTCAATCAGGCCGGTGTGGTTCACATCGCCGGCAATGGCAATGGTTTTGGTGCCTTTGCTTTTTTCGGTACCCATGCTGGCAAACCACTCGGCCCCGCGTAAAATAATTTGCGGCACGTTGGCATAGGTTTCTACGTTGTTAATATTGGTGGGCTTACCCCACAGCCCCTGTATGGCCGGGAAGGGCGGACGGGGGCGCGGCTCGCCGCGTTTACCCTCAATCGAGGCCATCAAGGCCGTTTCCTCCCCGCACACAAAAGCTCCGGCTCCCATCCGCACTTCCAGGTCAAACGAAAAATTGCTGCCCAGGATATTTTTACCCAACAGGCCCAGGGCGCGCGCCTGCTTGATACCGATGTTCAAAGTTTGCACTGCCAGGGGGTACTCCGCCCGGCAGTAAATATAGCCCTGGCTGGCTCCAATCGCATAAGCGGCAATAATCATACCCTCGATGACGGAGTGGGGGTCGCCTTCCAGCACCCGGCGATTCATAAAGGCTCCAGGGTCGCCCTCATCGGCGTTACAAATAAGATATTTGGGGCTGCCCGGCGCATTGCGGCAAAACTGCCACTTTTTGCCGGTTGAAAAACCGGCCCCACCGCGTCCGCGCAGCCCCGAAGCGGTAATCGTCTCAATTACCTGCTCCGGCGTCATCTGGCCCAACACTTTGCCCAGAGCTTGATAACCGTCTTCGGCGATGTAATCTTCAATATTCTCCGGGTCAATCTGGCCGCAGTTGCGCAGCACTACCCGCACCTCTTTGGGCTTGGGCGGGCCTAATTCTTCGTCCACCTGCTCTTGCAGCGGTGCAAACAACCGATCCACCACCCGGCCTTTGAGAAAATGCTCCTCCACCAGGTGGGGAATATCGGCCGGGGTCAAGCCGGCATAGTGCACCTCATCCGGGTAGACCATAATCTCCGGGCCGCTGGCGCAGCCACCCAGGCGTGAGGTTTCCATTACCTGAACTTCTCCGCTAAGACCCTGCGCTTCAAGTTCAGCTTTTAAAGCAGTTTGAATGGCGTGCGCCCCCTTGGATTCACATTCGGGGTCAACACAAACTAGCACATGAGAACGGTAATATTTCATAGCAATATACCCATTAAGCAGGAATGAGATAGGCGGAGACAGGCGTTCCGGCTATCACGTGCTGCTGCATAATTTGCCTGACTTTTTCCGGCGAAACCTTGCCGTAGATCACTTTGGGGCTGCCGCCCACGGTCACTTCAACAATCGGCTCCCACTCGCACAGCCCAATGCAGCCGGTTTGGGTTACGATGATGTCGCTTAAGTTTTCCTGCTCAATCACTTCCAGGATGGCCTTCATTGTTTCTCTGGCCCCGGCCGCGATGCCGCAAGTTCCCATGCCAACCACAATTTGAGTGCTGCCGGCGGTTGTTTTGGCTCGGCGCTTTTCCAGAGCTTCTTCTTTAAGCCGCTTCAATTCTTCCAGTGATTTAACCTTTAGCATATGATTCCTCCTGTTGACGCAATCAACGGATTTTGGTGGCCTCAGCTATGGCCTGTTGGACGCTACTAATCCCCTCTTGCAGCAATTCCCTGATAAATACCAAAATCGAGGGTTCGGTCAAGGGGATTCCTGCCAACTCTTGCTTAATAGGGGCATCATCAAAAATAAATTCAACGCTGGCTGCACCCTCATAAATCTTGGCCCGGTAATGAAATAACCAATGTACGTGGGGACAGGTAAGAACGAGGGTTAGCCAGGTACTCGCCAGGTCGCCCAGGGGCATCCGATCAATGTGGTCTCGTTGAAATTTAACCTCCAAACGCGTCCCCTGCGCCGGTGTGGAGTTGAGGTGTAAATAGCCCTGGCAAGCTTCTGCCGCTGCTTTGAGCAGCGGTATTCCCAACCCCACTTTCCGGGTGGTACGGCTGGTGATAAAGGGGTTGGTCACCTGTTCCAAAAGCTCTGCCGGCATGCCCCGGCCATTGTCCTGGACGATCAGATGGAGTTGGTTATCAGGCAAATCCTCCTCTACCGTAATCTCAATAACGCTGGCCCCGGCGGCCACGCTATTTTCTGCAATATCCAGCACATGTAGCGCTATCTCTCTCAAACCACCCTCTAAGTACGATATTTACTAAGCACTTGCGCTAATCTATTGGGGTGCATCCGACCATAAGTATCTTTGTCTATCACCATGGTAGGGGCCTGGCTGCATGCCCCAATGCAGCGGCACACTTCGACGGTGATAGAACCATCGCTGGTGGTTTGGCCGGGGTCAACACCCAGCAGTTGTTTAGCTTTTTCTATCAAGCCGGGCGCTCC
>CAZDMM010000690.1:0-4460 GCA_964505845.1 uncultured Caldilineaceae bacterium | reverse complement strand
GAGTCTTTCGCTGTAATCATTACCCGTGATCCGTTCAATGCTGCCTAAAGCTACCAAACCCAGGGAAGTATTCAGATCATCAACGGATTTGAAGGTATTATCAAGGTATTCTAACAACAAAGCAGCGCCCAGGGCCAAAACAAAGCCGACTGCGGCCGCCAAAAGCACATTTAATTTAACATTAGGGCTGATAGGTGTGGTTGATAATTGGGCCGGTTCAATAACGGTTAAGAAGTTGGGGCTGTCGCCGCCCTGCAAAAAATCCAACAGGCCGGTATAAGTTGTTTGCCATTTACCAATCAGCGTCTCCAGATCGGATATTTCTGATTGTAATTCCTTGATCTCTCGGGCGCTTAAGGCGGTATCTAGCTTGGTCTGAAGCTCTTTCATGCGGGCCTGGGCTGTTTGGATGCGCCCTTCCAATTCAACCAATTGGCTTTGCACAAAATCGCCGCGCTCCTGACGCGCTTTATTGGTAGGAGAGGCAGGACTCTGTAAAATCAGTTGGTGGGAGATTTCATCCGCAATAGCCACGGCTCGCTCCGGCGAAGTATCCTGAACCGTAATCCCCAGGAGTTGGGTACGCGGGATAGAATAGGCGTTAACGCGCCATTGTAAATCTTGCCAGCCCATGTCCAGGCCCAGGCTGTCAACCGTTGCTTGCAATACCGGCTGCCGGCGCGCAATTTGAGCATAGGATTCCGCCAACTGCTCGGTAAGGGCAAAATCGCCCAGGCTTGAATCGGCCTTTTGAAGAACCTGGCCTACCATCAGGGTAGTAGTCGTTTGGTAGATACGAGGTTGTTGCAGGCTGGCCAGATAGCTAGCCACCGCAGCCAGAGTGGTGCTGAGTAAAATCAGCCACCACCACCTTAACACACTTTTAAAATATTGAATGAGGTCCACAGCAACTCACCTTTCTATCGTTCTTTATCGGGCGGAGGGGCAGGATCCAGGTACTTGACCCACACCGGCCCCCAATCGTTATAGGGAGTCCAGTTATCCCAACCCATTAATAATCTTTGGTCACTGCCGTCGGCGTTCATAATCCACAATTGTTGATTCCCGGTACGGTTAGACATAAAAACAATTTGTTTGCCATCAGGCGACCAGGTAGGTGATTTATCCCATTCCCAGGTATTGTGGGTTAGCTGTTGAACTTGAGTGCCGTCGGCTTTGATACGCCAGATTTCATCATTGCCGCTTTCGGTTGCAGTAAAGGCAATATCATCACTAACGGGCGACCAGGCGGGGTCGTAAACAATACCTGCTCCCATTTTGGTTATAACTTTTTCCACCTTAAATTTAAAATCATAAACATGTAAGGCTAACTCTTCGGTAGGAGTTCGCACGCCGGTGTCATCTTGAACGTTGGTCCACAATAACCGCTTGGTATAAACCTGGTAGACGGTATCAGGCGAGTAGGTATCTCGCTGCCGGGCCAGGTCGTAGGGCCATGGCTGCGTCAAGCGCCCCAATTGGCCTGTCGCAGGATCAAAAACGTATACGTCGGTTGGCGGCCGGATAACATACTGTTTTAACTCTTGTGTGTCTCTGTCCGGAGCTGTCACCACCGTTCCTGGGGAGGGGGCGGTGAATCCTGTTAACTGCTCATACTCCTGGGCGCTCAGCGATTGGCCCTCGCCATATACTTCCCGGTCTGACTTAAACAGAACTTTCCCCAACAAGGCCGAGGGGAGGGGGAGCACCGGCGGCGGGATGCTGGTGGCAGGAGGCGTCAGCAGCAGGGGTACCACGTCATAAGCCGGGGTGGGAGTAGCCGTAACCATGTTAGGCGGGGTGGGGGTAGGGGTGCCCGTAGTAACGGCGATGGCGGTAGCCAATGCGCTCAATACCTGAGCTGTGGCTTCGTTGAATGGGGTGGGGGTAAAAGTGACTACCACCGGGGTAACCCAGTTGGCCGGAAGCGGGGTGGGAATAATTCCACTTTTAGCCTGGGCGGTGGCCTCAGCAACCAGGGTAGCCGCCTCAAAAACAGTTTTGGGCGTAGGGGTAGAGGTGATCAACACGTAGTCAACCGAACCTGAGGTGCCCACCAGGGCAAAGCCATTGGTAGGGATGGGGGTGGCGGTAGGCGTAGCGGTGACGGCGTTAGTAGGCAGAGGGGTAGGTGTACCAGTTGTAAGGGCCTCAGCGGTAGCGATGACGGCCATAGCCTGGGCGGTAGCTACATTTTGAGGAGAAGGGGTAGGCACAAGTACCAAATAGTCTGGAATCGGGGTGGCGGTGGCTACATTGGGCGGGAGCGGGGTGGCGGTTCCAATCCGGGTAGCGTCGGCCGTCATCTTCAAAACAATGGCAGCGGCGGTAACTACATTCTCCGGGGTAGGGGTGCTGGTGACGACCACATATTCAAAGGGTGGTGGGGTGGCCGGGGCCGGGCCAACATTCAACAGCAGCACAACTTTGTTGCCAAGACTTTCTGAACCATACCCGGTATCCCAGGCAAAAAGGTTATCATCACCCACCACCGGCCCATCTATCCGAAAGGAGATGGTTGGGTTTTCATTTTCAAGAATCCGGGTTTCTAATATTTTAATTTGGGCCGGAGTCAACTCAAAGAGATTGGGCCGGCTGACGCCTAAATCTCTGGCGCTCAAAATAGGGGTCAGCGTTTGTATGACAGAAGCATTAAATATTTCCTGGAAATTATGCCGCCGCCAGTCCTCATCAATCTCAGAATCGAGCATGCGCAGCGCCCAGGCAGCGCCCTCGCTTGACAGGTCATTGTGAATAGCCAGCCGGTCATCTCGCAGACCGGTCAACTGCAGCACCGCCGAAACAATAGGGGCGCCGCGAGGGATGATGCTGAGGTTAAATTGGAAGGCGCTAACATAAACTTGATTCTTAAAAGTACCGGCATAGAGATAAGAGTCGCCAAAATGATTTGACCTGGATTCGCTGTTGGTTAACCACCCCCCTTCACCCGCCCCCGGAGATAAGGTAAAAATGCTGCCGCCCGCTACCGGAGTAGGGGTAGCGGTAAGGGTGGGTAAGGCAATGGTAGGGCGGGGTGTGGCCGAGGCTTCGGCTACCGCTGGGGGTGGCGTGGGCATAGACGTTAAACTGGCAGTGGGGCTGGGTTCAACCGACGCAACCGGCGAGGGCTGGGAACTGCTGCGCCAAAAAGGTAAATCATTAAAGAAAACAAGGCCCACAAGCAGCAGCAGGCCGGCCGCCGAACCCAGCAGGCTCCACAAAACAACTCGCCATACCGGAGTTTGCGCCGCATGCTGCGTTTGCGCTTCGGCGGTGGGTAACGGCTGGCCTGCCAAAGCCTCCGCCGGCAGTTCAATAAAACGCGGGCATGCCTGACACTGCTGGCTAAAGCAAAAGGTGGACTGGTGTTCTAACTCGATAGGGGCGGCCGGTTTGGTGGTGTAGCAGCGGTGTGCGGGTTCTGGATAAGCAAAGCGAGAAGTACGGTCGTCAACTAGCCCAAGATAAGGGCAAATTGTTATTTTTTCGGCATTATTTGAGTTGGAAGGTTCCATAGCACCATCATAGCTCGGACAAGTTTATTCGATCCTAATATACACGCCGATTGTATCAAAATTTGATAAAAAAATCACGTGAAGATAGTTAGAAAAAAGTTAGAAAGTGGTATAAATGGTAAAGGGATACAGGATTCAGTAGATCCAATTTATGTCGCTCCGAGCCGGTCTGCGGCCAGCGTCCGGGGGTCATAGACTCCCTCCGAGCCAGGAGCTTGGATCTGCTGAGTATTAAAATTGGGGCTAAAAAAGTGTAGGTAAATTGTTACTGCGGCGCTGTCACCACCCTGTCATATACCTCATCCCAGGCCGAATAAATGACCTGCCAGTTGTACTTCTGCAGGATGGTTTGCCGGCCATTTTGCCCCAGATGTTGGGCTAACACCGGGTCTTTGAGAGACCGGATAACCGCTTGAGCAAAAGCTTCGGCTGTATCGGCAATCAGAATATTTTTGTCAGGTTCGGTTTCAATCCCTTCTGCCCCAATAGTTGTTGAGATCACCGGCAACCCCCAACTCCAGGCATCCAGAATTTTTACGCGCATGCCGCCTCCGGCATGCAAGGGCACAATAAAAGCGGCTGTTTCGGTGAGATAGGGCATTGGGTCAACCACGTAGCCAGTCACTTCTATGCCCTCGCCCTCTAAGCCGGCCGGCGGATTCTTACCAATGACGGTCAGCACAGCTTGGGGTATTTCTGCTTTTACCTGTGGGAAGACATGCCTGGCAAACCACAAAATTCCCTGGGCATTGGGCGGCCAATGCAAACCACCCAAAAAAGTAATGCGACAGCCGTGGGGACTACGTTCCACCGGCTGTACCTGGGCAGGGTTGGCGCAAATAGGGATAACCGTTGACGACATTTGCCCATTGGCGCTTGAGCCGGATAAGGCAGAGACGGCCTGGTAATCTTCTTGGGTCACCCACACCACGTGGTCAAAACGCC
>CAZDMM010000689.1:0-4477 GCA_964505845.1 uncultured Caldilineaceae bacterium | reverse complement strand
GCCCCATCCCTTCGGCCCAGCCCTCTGAATCAAACTGGCGCTTCTCCGTCATCCCTTGGGCCCAGCCCAACCAACCGACTTGAGCTAATTTTTCCTTGACCTGATCAAAACTTTCCTCCAGGGCAGTCAAGGCCTTTTCGACGCCACTCGTTACATCCTCCCATTGGTCGCCACTGGCCTGCTGCAAGGTTTGGAATTTTTGTGCTACTTCGGCCTGTCTCATGGCCAACTCGTTGAATTGCTCCTGATATGTGGCTGCGACATCGGCCTGAACTGTGATAGCCTTGGCCTTCAATTGCTCAATCCTATCACTCCATACCTTAAGTTCAGTCTCGATTTTGTCTTGATAAGTTTCTTTTGTGATCATCATCGTTCTCCTTTGTTTCAATCATTACCATAAATAACTTTGGAATCCTCCCACACCCTTATCGTATCACACTATCAATGAAAAACGCATAGAAGTAGACCCGGAAACCATGAAAAAAGCATGAAAAAAACGCGGTCAGTCAGCCGCGGTTTTTGTGGCCTTAATTCTCTGTTATTAAATTTGGTTGGGATGCGAGGCCAGCTCGTGCAAAAGGTTGTACCCGGTGCGAGTCAGCCGAATCTCCTGCCCGTCTCTAGTCACCCGAGGGCGGGCTAGATCTATTCGCAAGGAGCCATAGCTAATTTTCGCCTCGGCCTAGCCAGCCGCCTCCTGGCGACCCCGCTTCAAAGCTGCGCAACAGGTCCGACCCCCACACTTTGGTCGTGAGCACGATATTGGCACGCTATTGAATTCGCGCACCCGATGAGCTACCTCAAAACCGTCTATATGGTCGACCGGGATTTGCAAAAATTGAACATCTTTAGCGGAGAAAGCCTGTTGGCGGTATAATGTGTCCAGGATAAGGACGCCGAATTTGTCCATAGCTGTGGCGATAGCCGCAGCATTGTTGAGGATCACTGCCTCCCCCTGAGCATAAACTCTGCCCATCACCAACTCGTTCTCTGGTAAATTCAACTGGCGCAGGGCTTCGAGGTTAGGAAAACCTGCCCGTACATGGCCTCGGAACGAAAGACTCCTTCAGACAGATTCTACAGCAACACGACCCCGAACTCGGCCGGCTCAAGCACCTCGGCGATGCGCTCCATGACCACTGCCAGTAACTCTGGTAAGGGTCGGTGAGCCGTGAGCGTCTTGGCGACCTCAGTTAGAGCATATAGCTCATTCGTTTGACGTTCGTCACTTTTTAGAGCGGACACAAAAAGTCTCCAGAGTAAAGAGTCGAAAAGGCGATTAAAATTATGACGAAGAATTATTAATCACCCAAATAAAGAGCTGGCTCGACATATTCTCTCACAGGTATGGAGGATAGTAATCATGAATAGTACCAGGCGTTGGTTAGCTGTCATGGGTGGCGGGGCACTTGTCCTCTACGGTCTGACTCGTCGTTCCCTAAAGGGAGCTGTATTTATTTGCTGGGGTGGCTACCTGATGTATCGTGGCTTGACCTGGCAGCACGCCTTAGACAAAAGTGAACCGGCCCAATTTGAAGCGGGACTCAGGGGCAACTTCGAACAGAGCCATCAAGGATTGCCAGACCGCACAATTGACATAGCAGACATTGTAGATGTGGCAGCTTGGGAGTCGTTCCCCGCCAGTGATCCCCCAGCCTGGACGTCTGTTGGGTAGGAAATATGGCTTGACTAGAAGGGCGCTGGCTTTACCCCTGATTTTCAGGGTTATTCCACCTGATACGATACATCAGTTACCACAATTCCCTGTTTAAATGAGAGCGCCAAGCGCAGCAGCATCGCGGCCTGGGTATGGAGCAGGTTGTGCCACCAATGGTGCGGCACAAAGTGGGGCACGACAATCGTGATAACTTCGTTGGGTTGGCGCTGTTTAGAAAGCTGGGTAATGTACTGCAGGAGCGGTTCCAGTAGCAGCCGGTAAGGAGAATCCAGAATTACCAGCCGCACCCCCTCTCCCCACAACTCCCACTTCGATTGGATCCGCTCGGCCTCGGCCGGTTCAATGGAGATATGCACAGCGGTTACATCATCGGACAGCGAGCGGGCATAGCGCAGCGCCTCCAGTGTGCCCCGATGTACTCCGCTGACCAGGAGAATCACCCGATGGCGCATGACCCGCGGCGACGCCCCGTACTGCTCCAATGACAATTGCCTGGCTAACGTTCGATAGTGGTGATGGATGGCCGAGAAACCGGCGATGAGGATAGGCATCAACAGTAGCACAACCCAGGCCCCATCGTGAAACTTGGTGATGGCGAAAATGAGCGTCACCCCGGCAGTGCAAACAGCCCCAAAGCTGTTGATGGTCATTTTCGTTTTACAGCCAGGCTCATAGCGGAGCGTTGAACCTCGCTCTTGAACTTCCTGCCCCGGCGTCAAGTGTCCCATCTTCCACCAGCGATGGGCCATCCCACTCTGGGAGAGGGTAAAGGACAAAAATACACCAATGGCGTAAAGGGGGATCAGGGCCGTCACACTGGCCTGGAAGAGAACAATGAGCAGTGAGGCGATCAGCGCCAGGGTGATAATACCCCGCGAGTAAACTAACCGGCTGCCTCGGTGGGTCAGTTGCCGGGGCAAGAAGCCGTCTGCCGCCAGCAGAGCGCTCAGGCGGGGAAAGCCAGCATAGGCGGTGTTGGCGGCCATGATCAGGATAACCGTGGTGGCCGCGAGCGTCGCCAGATAGAGCAGGTTTTGCCCCTGGTAGACTGTCCGGGTTAGCTGAGAGATGACCGTCTCTGTTTCGGCGGGAACAGCGCCGACCTGGCCCGTCAGAAAAGTGATACTTAGAAAAAGCGCCCCCAGGATGGCCGACATCCAGATCAGGGTAACGCCGGCATTGTGGCTGCGCGGCTCCTTAAAGGCCGAGATGCCATTGGAGACCGCTTCCACTCCGGTCAGCGCTGTCGTGCCGCTGGCAAAGGCGTGCAGGATCAAGAACAGCGAGACGGCCTGAGTGGAATGAATCATCTCCAGCGATGGGGGATTGACGACGGTTCCTAGAGTCCCAGTTAGATAGCGGAAGAGACCCACCCCGATGGTTAGGACTATCGTGACCAGGAAGAAGTAAGTGGGCAAGGCAAAAGTCAGGCCGGCTTCTTTCACCCCCCGCAGATTGATTAGCATAGCCAATAGCACAAAACCCACCGCCAATTCCACCCGGTAGGGAAAGAGGAAAGGATAGGCCGAGGTTATCTGAGCCACGCCCGAAGAGATCGAAACGGCCACGGTGAGGATGTAATCGGTGAGGAGGGCTGCGCCAGCGGCCTGGGCGGGTAATTCGCCCAGGTTGTCACGGGCGACGATATAAGCGCCGCCGCCGCTGGGATAGGCGTGGATGGTCTGTTGGTAGGAGACGGTGACAATAGCTAACAGCACGACAATAGCGATTGAGATCGGAAAGGCATAGCCGAACGCGGCGGTTCCGGCCAAAGCCAAAATAACCAGGATCTCTTGGGTGGCGTAGGCCGTAGAGGAAAGCGCATCGGAAGCAAAAACGGCCAGGCCAATCACTTTGCCAATGGTCTGATGGGGCGCGGCGGCGGTAGGCAAGGGCCGGCCAATCAACCGACTGAGCCAGGAGGGACGTGGCTGATGCTCAACCGTTTGATGTAAGACCGTTGTGCCATTCTTTTGTTCAAGATTCAGCATAATTGTTGCCTTAAACGTATAGAAATAAAAATTTTTCAAATAAACTCAAAAAACGATGCAACAATGATAAGAGAATTCTGGAAAATCAATCATTATTTGGGCGTCAATGGCCAAAAGAGTGGGAGCAATAGCATAATCACGACAAATAGTAGTAGGGTTAATGGCAAACCGACCTTGAAATAGTCGCGAAAACTATAGCCACCCGGCCCCATCACCAACACGTTCACCGCATGGCCGAGCGGCGTCAAGAAGGCCATAGACGCAGCTAAGGCCACACCCATCGCCATAGCGCGTGGGTCTGCTCCAGTGCTCTGAGCCGCTTGAATGGCAATCGGAGCCATAACCGCTGCCACAGCCGCACCATTCATGGCCTGCGTCAGCAGGGTGGTCACTACAAACAGGCCAGCCAACAAAACCAGCAGTCCTGCCGCCCCCAAGAAGGCAACAAGCCAATCGGCCAACAGCACCGCTGCGCCGGTTTTAGTAATGGCAATACCCATGGGCAACATTCCGGCCACCAGAAAAACACTCTTCCACTCAATTGACCGGTAGGCCTGGTCCATCGTCAACACCCCGACCACTACCATCGCCAGTGCTCCGCCCAATGTCACTTCACCCACCCTGGTCGGGTTGATCGCTGCCACCAGCAAGACGATCCCCATAATCGCCAGCGCCAGCCGGCTCTTGCCCGGCATCATTTTGACTGCTTCCTGACCATTACCCAGGACAATCAGGTCGGGTTCAGCTCGCAGCACCCGCAGCCGCTCGCGGGGTCCTTGCAGCAACAGGGCGTCTCCGAAATGAAGCG
>CAZDMM010000688.1:0-4487 GCA_964505845.1 uncultured Caldilineaceae bacterium | reverse complement strand
AGATACGGCCTTTACCCATAGCCTATCCCTTTCTGTTCTACCCGGTGCGGGCAGCATAATAAAGTTTTTAATCAGGAATGACCCCAGGTTAATTGGGTCTGTTGTTCAGCCAGCCGTTTGTGCTGGGCGCATTGGATAATCTGGTTAATTTTTTCTTCGGTAATGGCTAACTCAAAACTGCGAAACCCACTCACCTTAAAGCCGTGTCTGCCGGCCATCTTGCCGATGGTTTCTACCTGCTCTAGCGAGATTTTTTTTCCCAGGGTATAGCTTTGATAATGCCCTTCCAGGGCCAGGGTCATGGTTTCGGCCATACAGGCAAAGGCCATGCCGGGTGGGAAGCCAAAATCAAAGTTAAAGTTGACCGGGCCGGGAACCTTGACCATGCCGCCTTCGATCACCAAAACGTCGTCTCGTTCCTCGATCACCCGCCGGGAAACATCCCGCGGACGCGCCACGTCGCACACTACGGCCCCACTTTTTAGGTGCTGCGGCTCAATCACCGCTTCAATGGCATTGGTTACGGTGAGCACTAAGTCAGCTTGCTGCAAATCCGACATCTGGGTACTGAGGCGCACCTCACCCTGCCGCTGCGCGTTGACCAGTTGTTGAACCTGCCGCAGCTTCTCTTGATTCCGTCCAATCAAAATCATATCAGGCACATGCCGCGCCAGCAGTTGGGCGCAGACCTGACCAATAGACCCGGTTGCTCCCACGATGGCGGCCGTGGCCTGGGCGGGATTGATATTCATGCGGGCGGCTGCTTTAAGCGCGGCCTCTACCGCAACCACTACTGTATAGCTGTCGCCGGTGGTCACCGGGATCTCCAAATGCCTGGAAATGGTGATCCCGGCATCGCCCACCACCGAAGTAAACCCACCCAAACCCAATAATTTGGCCCCCAGTTTTTGGGCTAATTTACCGGCGGCAATGATTTTTTGATAAACCAGCTCTGGCGGCAGTGAAACCATTTGCCTAGGGGTAAAAGGACAGGCGATAAACCAGCCCTCAATCTCTTTTCCGGTACTCTGTGACGTTATACCGGTAATGTGCGAAATGTAAACCGGCGGAAAATATCTGGATAAAAAATGGATAGCCGGTTCGGGCAGCACCTTGCCCAGCAGTGGAAACTTGCGCTGCACGTCACGCTTGGGGTTAACCGGATGAATGATAAAGGCAAAATTATCCATAACAGGCCCGGCCGGCGCTTAAGCGTTTGAACCGACCAACGTTTTCTCAACATCCGTTGAATTTGTCCCCGAAGCAGTCTCCTCCTCGTGATAAATTGCCACATGTCCGGCGTTGGGATAGTTATGGTGATCGCTTTCTTCATAACTAACATTTTTAGTAATGATGGTCCGGCCTTGCCTGGCAAACAGCACCACATCGGAGTCAATAGAGCGGGCCGGGAAGACGATATGGCCGGACCCAATGCGGCAATTGTGGCCCACACAGCCCCCAATCACCGGCAGGCCCACTTCTCGCAGCTCGCCTTTATGAAAAACTTTGACCGGGTTTTGGCCCGGACTCCCCATAATATTGAAATCGGTAAAGGTGTTGCCCGCCCCAATAAAGGTGTGGCGCCCTACCACACTCAACTGCAAGCAGGTATTCTGCGCCACCACCGAGTTTTCCATCAAGGTGGTCATAAAGAGAGCGGCTCTAAAACCCAGATAAGAGCCATCTCCCACCACACTCAACAGGGCCTGCGCTCCCTGCATCACATTCACATTGTTGCCGATAATGGAAGCGTTGATGACGCAGCCTGGCCCTATAGTTACATTATCGCCGATGATGGTAGGGCCTTGAATAATCGCAGCGGGGTCAATTTGGGTATTTTTGCCCACCACCACCAGGGGTGAGGAGGATAAAAATTGTTTGCGTTCCAGCAGTGAGCGCCACAACACTTTGAGCATCATCGGCAAATGGTCTAAAGATTTTTCAATCCGGGCGCCGTAAGCAAAAATACCAAAAGGGCAGTTTGCCATAAAAACATGCACCCAATTTTCAATGGACAGGAAAGCCCGAAGCGGGACATTGAACCCCAGGTCGCCGCGTTCATTGGCCATGTAAGTGGGCACGCGGTAATAACCCATTTCTCGGGGTTGGGTATCAACAATCAGGGGGTGCGGTTTGGCGGCGGCAAAATTAACCCCATCGGGATAGTAAAAGAGATCGGCCACATACACATCCCCTTGCCGACGAATCCCATCCTGGAGGGGCAAAGCGTGGGTTACAATAGCTTTATCATCTTGAGCAAAAGCTATCTGGGCGGGCTGGCCTGATTTTCGAGCAGCGGTAATAAAGGTTTCAATCAGGGGGGCGTCGAAAAAAAGGTTGTCGCGGTAAACTAAAAGTTCACCGGCTAGAAACTCGGTGGGGAGGGTGGAGATTTCGGCTAAGCTATCACACTCTAACTCTTGGCGGCAATAAGTGCTCAACACATCTCGCTGGTAGAGCCAAAGCGGTTGATTCATAATCCGCAAATCACGGGCGGGTTCGTGAAAGGGCGCGATGTGTGTTTTATTCCGGATGATAATCTTCTTCATCTGTTAGAGTTCAAAATAAAGAAACGGTGCCAGCCTGGGCTGCTGCGGCGCGATTTAGAGCGTGGGGCGGCATCTGGCAGCAAGCACCTAATTTAGAGAGTTAAACTTAAAAGAAAGAAACTCGGCTAAATTTCGATTAAAGGCTTGTGGTTCATCCAGCATTGGGAAATGTCCCGAACCAAGCATCATAGTAACTTTAGAAATGGGGGCGTTGTTGGCAATCAAATTAGCCTGATTGGGAGCAACCACATTGTCACCAGCTCCATAAATGCCCATCAGGGGCGTAGTCATGGCGGGTAATCTGGCCCTAAGATCAGTTTTATGGAGGGAATTGATGCTTGAAAAAAAGGCCTCCAGGGTTGTTCTGGAAAGGTCACGAGTAATCATTTGATACCACTCGTTCCAGTTTTTCACAACGTAGGGGGAGAAAGCTTTGATGCCTAATTGTAGCGCAACTGGCAAATGCCAAACAATATTAGCAATCCAGGGTCTACCCGCCAGTCGCAAAAAAATATTCAACGAGTCACCAACCACCGGAGAGCCAACGGCAATGACTCTCTGCACTCGCTGCGGTTTGGCCAGGGCTAAACACATAGCCACCGTTCCCCCCATCGAGTGTCCCACCACTGGCGCTGCTTCAATGCCTAAGCGATCCATAAACTGGTCAACCAGGCTGACAAAATCATCTACCTGATAACTGGTGCGGCGTTTGCCGGAGTCGCCAAAGCCCCAAAAATCTAAAGCATAACAACGATATTCATTTTTAAGCGACTCCATAGTTTTGAGCCAATATCCCCACGAACCGAGCCAGCCGTGCAACAAAATAACAGGTTTGCCACGACCGTATGCTTCATAATGCACTACGCCTTGGTCAATTACTATCGAGCTCACGGGGACATCTCAGAACTACGGATTTGATATTAGAGCAAGTTGAGGGTCAAGTAATTCTTTGGATAACTTTGCCTTTCAATTGTAAAGTTATTCCTCAGCCTGCATATTCTCCAAAATAGAATAAAGCAACTCAAGCAGTACCGTTTTAACGCTCTCTTTATCCCGCGCCACGCAAGGCAACACCTTGGTATCCTTCTCTATCTTCAGCGCGATTCTCAGGTCGTCTGGAGTCCAGGCATCCGGCATATCTTGTTTATTGGCAGCCACCACATAAGGCGTTGAAGCGTAACCTTTAAACACCTCCAGGATATGCTTGGCTTCTCTAAAGGTTTCGGGTCTCACGCTGTCAACCAACACAATAAAACCCAACATGCCCTCGGACAGAATCTCCCACATAAAATCAAAGCGGCGCTGTCCAGGTGTGCCAAAGAGATAAAGCACCAGGTCATCATCTACCGTAATCCGACCAAAGTCCATGGCCACAGTAGTTTCTTCTTTAACCCGTTCTGCATCGCTGGAAATTTTACGTTCCGTGGTAACCACGTCAATTTCGCTGACGCTGCTGATAAATTGGGTTTTCCCAGCACTGAAGGGACCCGTGATGACCATTTTTACGGTTTGCATCGGATCGACTTACCTCATCAAGAGTTTAGAAAAGAGAAGGTACATGAAGGTTTAGATACGTTTAATGCGATCAATAAGTTTGGTGACAACACTTCGTTTTTCGGCGGGTGATTGGCTGGCTGCTTTTCTACCGGCGCGGGTAAGAGGTGCAAATGTTTTCTTTTGTTCCATACCTTCCGGGCGAATAATTTCTACCAAACCTGCTTGCAGCATCCCATAAACAATTTTTCTGATCTGGAATTCATCCATGTTATTGTTCATGGCAATTTGTTTGACTGTGTTGCGTGGATGAATATGGGAGATAACGCGCCAATCATCTTGGGTGAGCTTAACGTCGCGCAGCGGCTTGTCGGTAATCTTGAGGGCAATGGTGCCCAGGTCGGGCAGTTCATCTTGCAGCCGGTCAAACTCTTGAATGCGCCG
>CAZDMM010000687.1:0-4487 GCA_964505845.1 uncultured Caldilineaceae bacterium | reverse complement strand
GGGCTGCTCCATAGCGGCGGCCGTTATGCCGTCAATGATCCCGACGCGGCCCGTGAGTGCATTGAAGAAAACTTTATTCTACGCAAAATAATGCCTCACTGTATTGAAGATACAGGCGGTTTGTTTATCAGTGTGCCGGGCGATCCTTTAGATTTTACCGATGCCTTTTACACTGCTTGCCAAAAAGTTGGCATCCCGATTGAAGAAATTTCTCCCAGCCAGGCCCTGCGCCGCGAACCACTGCTCAACCCCCAAATGACCCGCGCCTTCAGCGTGCCGGATGGCAGCGTGGAAACCTGGGAGGCCTGTAAATCGCTGGTTGAATCGGCCCAAGAGTATGGAGCTGAGGCTCTAACTTACCATAAAATTGTTGACATGCTGGTGAGCAACGGCAAAGTGACCGGGGCAGTGGCCCAAAATGTCATCACCGGCGAAGAGATAACCATTGAAGCCGATATGGTGGTGAGCGCAGCCGGCGCCTGGGGTGGCCAAATTGCCCACATGGCCGGCTGTGAGGTGACAATTTATGCCGGCAAGGGCACCATGGTGGCCATGAATTACCGCATGGTGAACACGGTGGTCAACCGCTGCATCAAACCCCACGATGGCGATATTATTGTGCCCATCGCATCGGTGGCGGTCATCGGCACCACCTCGGTAAAAGTGCCCGACCCGGACAAGTACGCTATTGAGGATTGGGAAGTGCAGTTGATGCTCGACGAGGGCGAAAAACTGGTGCCCACCTTCAAAAAATTCCGGGCCCTGCGGGCCTGGGCAGGCGTGCGTCCCTTGTATCAAGAAAAAGCAGCCGGAACCGACCTGCGCGATGTGACCCGCAAGTACACCCTGCTCGACCACTCCACCCGCGATGGTGTGGACAACTTTGTCACCATTACCGGCGGTAAGTGGACCACTTACCGGCTGATGGCCGAAGAAACGGTCAACCTGGTCTGCAAAAAATTGGGTGTTGAACGCCCGTGCCAAACCGCTACCACCCCCTTGAAAAGCCCCGGCGAGAAAAAGTTTTACACCCTGGGGCAACGCCTGGCTAAAATAGAGTCCGGCGAGTGGACGGGCCAACTGATTTGCGAGTGTGAGCTGGTTACCCGGCCCCAGATTGAAGAACATCTGGCCCACGACCCAACCAATATTATCAACAACCTGCGGCGTGATCTGCGGCTGGGCATGGGGCCATGCCAGGGCGGTTTTTGTACCTATCGCGCCGCCGGTATTATGAATGAGCACAAAAAACTGTCGGCCCCGGCCGCCAATAAAGCCCTGGTTGACTTTTTGCAGGAGCGGTGGAAAGGGGTGCAGTCGGTGCTGTGGGGCCAGCATTTGCGCCAGATGCAGCTTGATGAAGGCATTTACCTGGGCTTGCTAGGGCTGGACAAACTGCCCACCGAATTGAGCGGGTTAGACCGGGGCCGCCTGGGTGAAGTGGAAACGGAAGGTTATTTTGAATTAGAAGAACCTGAGGCAGTCAGTTAGCTTTGGGTATCTCTTATTGTTGCCAGGGCGTAAAACGTAAAACATGACAGGTTTTTACGCGCTACGCTTTACGAGGTTTTCTTTATGTCTCGTTATGACGTCGTTATCATTGGGGCGGGGATAGCCGGCCTGACCACGGCCTGCCAACTGGCCCAAAAACAGCAAAAAGTTTTGGTAGTAGCCACCGGGGTTGGCTCGGTCATCCTGGCATCGGGTTGTATTGATGTGCTGGGCTACCAGCCGGCCGGGGCGGCCACGCCGGTTAAAAATCCGGCCAGCAAACTGGATGATTTTTTGGCCGAGCGGCCTGACCATCCCTACGGGATTGTGGGCAAAGCTAACCTGGAAGCCGGCGTGCAGGCCTTTCTCAAGTTGGTCAATCAAACCGACCTGGATTACCAGGGAGACCTGAGCCGCAACTGGTTGTTGCCCGGTGCCATCGGCGCTGTTCACCCCACCTGCCTGGCCCCGGCCTCCCTGATTGCCGGCGAGTTAAGCGCCGGCCAGAGCATGCTGGTGGTAGGCTTTAAACAGATGCGTGATTTTTACCCCACCTTGATTAGCCAGAACCTCAACGAGCAAGATTTGGTTAAAGCGGAACCCTGCCTGATTGATGTGACCATTCCCAGGGCCGGCAAGGTAGATGTCACGCCCACCGAGGTAGCGCATGCCTTTGAAAAGGCCGAGTTCAGGCGGCAGGTCATCAACGCCGTTAAAGGGCCGGCCAAAGGCTATCAGCGGGTAGGCTTTCCGGCCATGTTGGGCTTGCAGCAGCACCGCCAGGTCATGGCCGATTTGGAGCAGGGCCTGGGCAAACCGGTGTTTGAAATCAGCGCCTTGCCCCCCTCGATACCGGGCCGCCGCCTCTATGAGGCGCTCAAACAGGCTTTGCTGCAGGCCGGCGGGCGGCTCATCATCGGCAGCAAAGTGGTTGATGGAACCATCGAGGCAGGCCGCGTCACCCAAATTCGGATAGAAACGGCCAGCCGGCTCAAGCCGATCCAGGCCAGGCATTACGTGCTGGCCACCGGCGGACTCTACGGCGGCGGGTTAGAGGCTCACCAGGACGGGCGCGTTACCGAACAAGTTTTTGGGCTGCCCGTAGCGGCCTCAACCAACCGGCATCAATGGTTCCACAAACATTTTATTTCGCCGCAAGGCCAGCCCGTTTTTAACTATGGGGTCAAAGTCAATAAACATTTGAACCCCATCAATGGAAGCGATGCGCCCCTGGCTGAAAATCTGTATGCAGTCGGTGCGATTCTGGCCGGGTCGGAGTGGGCGCATGGCCGGACGGGCGATGGCATCGCCCTGGCTACGGCGGCGGCGGTGGTGAAGCAAATTAGTGAACAATGAGCAGTGAACAGTGAACAGTAACCCCTAACCCCTTACTACTGACTTCTGACTACTGACTTCTGACTACTGACTTCTGACTTCTGACTACTGTCTACTGACTACTCTCTACTATTTCTGAGGAGCTATTTGTGAGTACAGAAACTTTGGATGACGTCACGTTATCCATCTGGC
Organism: uncultured Caldilineaceae bacterium; assembly: GCA_964505845.1. Lineage (GTDB taxonomy): Bacteria > Chloroflexota > Anaerolineae > 4572-78 > J111 > DSQQ01. Next base: position 1,469 of record CAZDMM010000687.1, on the reverse strand, counting down.
ACCAAGTGCAAAATTCAGCCGATTTGTGTGTCAAGTGCAATATTTGCACCGCGCACTGCCCGGTTGCCAATGTAACCTCTTTGTTTCCAGGCCCCAAGTTTGTGGGGCCGCAAGCGCAGCGCTTCCGCAACCCGCACGAAATCTCGGTGGATGACAGCCTGGATTATTGCAGCGGCTGCGGCGTTTGTAGCATGGTTTGCCCGCACGGCGTAAAAGTGATGGAAATGAACGCCAAAGCGCGCTACAAGCTTTACCAACGCAAAGGCATACCGCTGCGGAATCGCCTGCTGGGCCGCTCGGAGTTGATGGGGCGTATGGCCAGCCCGGTTGCACCCATTGCCAATTTTATGGCTAACTTTGCGCCCCTGCGCCTGCTGGCCGAGGCCATGATGGGCGTTCACCGCAATGCGCCGCTGCCACCCTTTTCTTTTGAGACCTTCCGGGGCTGGTATAAATCGGTTCACCAAAAATCACAACAGCATAATATCTCGGATAAACGGGTGGTCTACTTTCACGGCTGCAGCACCAACTATTATGAGCCGAGGCTGGGCAAAGCGGCGGTGGCTATCTTAGAGCATAACGGTTTTGAGGTGATAGTGCCCGACCAGGTTTGCTGCGGCTTACCGATGCTTTCTAACGCCGATTTTGAGGGCGCCTGCCAAAATGCCGCCAGAAACATCAGCTCCTTGGTCAAATATGCGCGCCAGGGTTTACCCATTGTGGGCACTTCGACCAGTTGCACCCTCTCCCTTAAATCCGACTACCGCCACATTCTGGATATTGATACCGCTGAGGCCCGCCTGGTAGCCGAGCACACCTATGACATCTGCGAGTTTTTGCTTGACCTGGCCGACGCCGGTCAATTAAAAACCAACTTCCAGCCCATCAACGTTACCCTGCCCTACCACTCGCCCTGCCAGCTCCGCGCCCACAATATGGGCCTGCCGGCCATTGACCTGATGGAGATGATCCCCGGCGTAAAAATTCAACACGTTCAAGCTGAATGTTGTGGCATTGCCGGGACTTACGGCTACAAGAAAGAAAAATACCAGATTGGCATGGACGTTGGCAAGCCGCTGTTTGACCAGGTCAAAGCATCCGGCTCTAAGGTGGCCGTTTGCGATAGCGAAACCTGCCGCTGGCAGATTGGGCATGCCACCCAAGCCCAGATGATTCACCCGATTGAGCTGCTGGCGCAGGCGTATGGATTATCGTACTGACGGTGGACGACAGACGGCGGACCGCTATCAGTTATCCGGCCATACTTTTGGCGGTCAGTGGTCGGTAGTCAACGGGCCGTTAGATGAGTGGGAGGAGCGCTGGGCCGCTTACGACGAACCGACTTACCAGGCGGCGTTGAGTTACCTCAAACCAGAGGATGTGGTTTTAGACATCGGGGCGGGAGATTTACGGCTGGCGCGGCGGCTGGCTCACCTGGCGCGGCATGTGTACGCCATCGAGATGCAGCC
>CAZDMM010000686.1:0-4488 GCA_964505845.1 uncultured Caldilineaceae bacterium | reverse complement strand
CCTGATACCGGATCCATAACACAGATGAGTCCCAGGGCGACCAGGATGGCGGTGGCGGGCAGGGCGACGATCATGCGCAGCGGGTGGGGCGCTTCGATGGCGAGGATGGAGGGGAAAATGCCGACCAGCCACCACACCCCCACCAGCCGGGCGAACAGATTGCGCCAATTGAGACCGGCCACAACCAACCCCACCACCAAAAAAGGGGCCAACAGGAGCGGCAGTCCCGGCTGGCCCGGCAGGCCAAAGATGGCGTTAGAGTTGCCGGCGCAGCAGAAAAAACCGAGCACGCGCAGCACATTCCGGCCTAGCTCGGCCAGGAGTGCGCCGGGGGTATCCAGGAAGTTCCAGATCATCACCGAGGCGGCGCGGGTGGAGAATTGGGCCGGGTGGCCGGCAAAATACCACAGCATGGGGCTGGCGACGAGGAGGGCCGTCAGGCTGAAAAGTATAAGATTTGATACGTGGTGCGTGGTGCGCCACTGGGGGGCCTTCGGCTCTGGTGCGTGGCGCGTGATACTTGACGCCTGATGCTTGATGAAAAATTCCGGTATGAGGCTCAAAATGAGAATGACCGGCAGCAGGCGGGCGGCGGAATAGGTATGAAAGCTCAACCCCAAAAAAAGGCCGGAGAGGATGAACCAGCGCAGCCGGCCGGTCGCCCAGCCTTTGAGAAAAAACCAAAAGACCAACACCGCCAACAAGGGCACGGTCAGCGGGCGCTGATCCAGGCGGCTGATGCTGATGTGCCAGTAAGAAACGGCCAGGGTCAGGCCGGCGAGGAGGGGGAAGAGAATGGTGAATGGTGAATGGTAATTGGTAATTGGTAATTGGGTTTGGAGTGAGGTGTTGTTACCCTGCTGGCTGGGATGTCGTTGTTTACCCCAAAATCGCCAATCGTAAATCGTAAATCGTAAATCGCCAATCGCCGCCAGGGGGCCTTCGGCTCTAAATCGTAAATGGTAGAGGAATCCAAGCAGACAGACCACATTCAGCAGGCTGATGAGGGCGAGTTGGAGCCGGAAACTGAAGGGATTGGCCCCAAAAAGCCACAGGAAGGGGATGAGCAAATAGATGAGCAGAGCTTCGCGCCCGCCGTTGGTGGGGAAAAAGAGCACCGGACCGCCCCGCTGCATCAGGCGCAGGGCGTCAAGGCCGTTGATGGCCGGGTCAAAAAAAAGGCCGAGGGGGTGGTCGGCCAGGTGATAAAAGCGAAAAAAAGCGGCCACCAGCGTCACCGCCGCAAAGGCTGACCAGAGGTAGAGGTTAGCTTTCGGAGGGGCGGTCATGTTTGTTCTTTAGACTCAGTTTCGCCACAAGTCCCTAACCTGGAAGAAATGGAGGACTGGAAGGAGGTAAGTATCCAATCTTCCAGCCTTCCAACCCCCAACTTGTATCCGTCTCCCGGCCCTATCACAATTCTTACACCCGCCCGGCAGCGGTGTTGCCGCCATCCACCACCAGGGTGGCGCCGGTCATAAAGGAGGAAGCGTCGCTGGCTAAAAAGAGCACCGCCTGGGCAATCTCCTCGGCCCGCCCAACCCGGCCCAGGGGCAGGGCCTGGCCCGCATCCTGCAAACCGGCTTCGACATCACCGCCGTGACTGTTGCTAAAATAGCCCGTTTCCACCCAGCGTTCCACAAAGGTATCGCCAGGGCAAACCGCATTGATGCGAATCCCTTCGCGGGCGTGATCCAGGGCCATGGCCCGAGTCATCTGCACCACCGCCCCTTTGCTGGTGCAGTAAGCCACCGCCTCCAGCCCGCCAACCAGGCCCCAATCCGAAGCATTGTTGATGATCACGCCGCCCCCTTGCGAGCGCATCAAGGGCAGCACTAATTTGCTCATGCGCCACACCGCCGTCACGTTCAAGTCAAGGGTGCGGCTCCAAATCTCATCCGGGGTTGTCTCTGCTGTGCCTTTGACCACGATCCCGGCGTTGTTGAAGAGGATATCTACCCGGCCAAATGTGGCAACAACAGCGTCTACGACCCGGCCGCAGTCCTCAGGCCGGGTGTGGTCGGCGGGAATGAAGAGCGCCCGCCCGCCGGCTGCCTCAATCTGGGCTGCCACCGCCTGGCCTAATTCGGCTCGCCGCCCGGTGAGGGCTACGGCTGCGCCCTCTTGGGCCAAAAGTAGGGCCGTGGCCCGGCCAATGCCGGACGTGCCGCCGGTGATGAGGGCCACCTTCCCGGTTAAGCCAGGTGATGCGGTCATGGCAGCTCGATCTCTCGAAAAAAGCAACTGACCGCCCCGGTATGGCAGGCCGGGCCAGCCGGGTCTACCCGAAGCAAGAGCGTGTCGCCGTCACAGTCGTAATAAATTTCATGGACGCGCTGAGTGTGGCCGCTGGTGGCCCCTTTGTGCCACAACTGGCCCCGGCTGCGGCTCCAAAACCAGGTTTCGCCGCTGGCCAGGGTGCGCCGCAAGCTCTCTTCATTCATCCAGGCCAGCATCAACACCACCCCGGTGGTAACATCCTGGACAATGGCCGGGATGAGACCGGAGTCGGTGAAACGGAGATTGGAGATTGGTAATTGGTAATTGGGGATTGGGGATTGTGACCCCGTTTCATCGGGTCTCTTCGGTTGTGGATGGGGATAATTATCGCTCATTTCAATTACCAATTTGCCAAAGGCACGCAGAGCGCAATTACTTTTTACCCCGCACCAGGATGCCCTTTTCCGTTAAATAATCCTTGACCTGCTGGATAGACAGCTCCTGAAAGTGGAACAGGCTGGCGGCCAGGGCGGCGCTGGCCCCGGCCTCGGTGATAACATCGGCAAAGTGATGCAGCGCCCCGGCCCCGCCGGAGGCGATGACCGGAATGGTCACGACCTGGGTAATAGCGCGGGTGAGGGCCACATCAAAGCCGGCCTTGGTGCCGTCGGTATCCATGCTGGTCAGCAGGATTTCGCCCGCGCCGCGCTCCTGGCACTCCCTGGCCCAGGCTACGGCATCCAGGCCGGTGCGCTGGCGACCGCCGTGGGTGGTGGTTTCCCAGCCGGGAGCGTCCAGCCGTTTGCGGGCGTCAATCGCCACCACAATGGCGTTGCTACCAAAGGCGGTGGCGCCTTCGGTGATGAGGTTGGGGTGGCGCACCGCCGCCGTATTGATGCTGACCTTGTCGGCCCCGGTGGAGATGATGGCGTGAATATCGGCCAGGCTGCCGATGCCGCCGCCGACGGTGAAGGGGATAAACACGCTCTCGGCCACCCGCCGGGCAATGTCGAGCATCAGCCCGCGCCCTTCGTGCGAGGCGGTGATATCCAAAAAGACCAGTTCATCCGCGCCCTCGCGGTCATAAATTTGGGCCTGCTCTACCGGGTCGCCCGCGTCGCGCAAATTGACAAAATTGATGCCTTTGACTACCCGGCCATCTTTGACATCCAAACAAGGGATGATGCGTTTGGCTAACAAAATCTACTCCCAAAAAAGAGATTGGAGATTGGAGATTGATTGAGCGAAAGCGCCAATCTCCAATCTCCTGTCGAAAATTCGACCTTCGGCATGTCCTATAACATACCCTATCTTCAGCGACTCAACAACCTGGCTTCGGCCACAAACTCGCGCACCCGTTCCATATCCTTGACCACCGGGTCGCCGGGGAGGTTGGTGCCGGTGTTGCTGTCAACGCCCCAGGGCTGCACGGTATAGATGGCCAGGGCCACGTTTTTAGGGGTCAGCCCCCCGGCCAGGATCACTTTGGCCCGCTCGCCCACCCGCTCGACAATCTGGCGGCTGAGGCTCCAATCATGGGTGACGCCGGTGGCCCCCACCCCGGGGAAGCCGCTCACTTTGGTATCAAGCAGCAAAATCTCGGATACCTCGGCAAATTTCAAGGCCGTCTCGATGCTTTCAGGCCCGTCCACGTGAATGGCCTTCATTAAGGCGATGCCATCGGGCAGATAGCGGCGCAAATCGCGCATGGCCTGCACGCCGACCGCTTCGGTGTCGCTGGAAATGTGGACGATGTCCGGCTGCACCGTCTGGGCCATGCGCACAATCTCGGCAATGTCGGTGCTCATGGTCAGGGCCGATGACACGGCCAGCCCTCTGAGCGCGTCGGCGATGGCCCGCGCTTCGGCAAAGGTTAGCTCGCCATACACCTCGCCGTAGTCTCCGGCCACAAAACCCACCTGGTCAACCCCCAGTTCAACCAGTTTCAAAGCATCGGTAATGGACGTAACTGCGTAGATTTGGACAATCATAGGTTAATTACCACTGTATCCATCCAGAAATAACTTTTCGCTTTAAGGTAATTGGTAATTAGTGCAGCCTCAGAAGAGATATTCGGGAAAAAACGATGGGGTGTTGGCCCTCACCTCCGTGCGAAGCCCCCCTTGCGGGCAACCCCTCTCCCATTGGGAGAGGGGAGTCGCGCAGCGACGGGGTGAGGGCTAATCCGAAAAAGTCCCTTGATTTTGCATTAGTAATAGACTCTATCGGGAATAAGACGAAAGCCAGGTGACAGGCACTTCTGAACGC
>CAZDMM010000685.1:0-4492 GCA_964505845.1 uncultured Caldilineaceae bacterium | reverse complement strand
CCGGCATTGACCGGGTTGACCTGAGGATTCTGAAAGATGGCCAGGAAGTGTATCAACGCACCGAGCGTAATGCGGCTTACTGCGCCTTTGGCGGCGGCGAACCTGACTGCAACGTGTGGGTTTTTGCCCAGCACGGCAACACCTGGCCCGGCGGCCAGCCCCTTGAGAGCGGGTCACATCTGCTGCAAGCCATTGTTTATGCCAAAAATGGTCAAACCGCCACGGTGCAGCAGACGGTCTTTATCAGCCCTTGAGGTGGGCTACCTCGGCACGCCATCGCCAGGCGCCCTTTTGCTGCCGAAGCGATACCGCCTTCTCACTCCTCATAGGGTGAACCGGGGCGGCGCAGGTGTTTGAGCCGGCTGTGGCGGCGTTTGCTCTCCAGCCGCTCCTGCCGAGAGGCGGCGGTGGGGCGAGTGGGACGGCGCGATTTTGGTTTTTCTGTGGCCCGCCGGATCAGGGCGACCAGTCTGTCAAGGGCGTCTTCCCGGTTGCGCTCCTGGCTGCGAAAACGCTGCGCCTCGATAATCAAAACGCCCTCCGCCGTCAGCCGTTTGCCGGCCAGCCTCCTTAGCCGCGCTCGCACCTCGTCCGGCAAAGAAGGCGAACCGGCCACGTCAAAGCGCAGTTGTACCGCCGTCGCCACTTTGTTGACATTCTGCCCGCCCGGCCCACCGGCCCGCACAAACTCATACTCGATTTCGTTCTCGTCAAGATTAAGGGTAGGAGTAATTGAGATCATAAAAAAGAAACCTTGCGTCCTGGCGTCTTTGCGTTAAAAATCAACCTGTTTTCAATGAGTTCAAGACGCCTGACACGTAACCACGCCTCATACCTCCATTTGGCGGCAGCGGGTCTCTTTGGTAAAGAGGATCAACACCAGGGCCAGCACTACCCAGACCAGCATCAGCGAAAATCCGGCTTGATATGCCTCCAGGCTGTAACTTCGCACGCCGTTGAGCATCTCACCCTGCCAGCGTTGATCCAGCATCCAACTGACCGCCGGCTGCAGCAGCACCGGCCCCAGCATGGTGCCGCCGTTGCACAGGCCGTTGATCGTCCCGGCCAGGTGCGCCGGCGCCGACTCCCGGATAAAGGCAAAGCCGATGACGTTGCAGCCGGAGGCAAAACCGGTCAGGGCCAGCACCGCCACCAGCAGCGGCGTCGAGAGCGGGGCCAGGATAATCGCCCCCCAGCCCAGGGCGATGACGGCGCAGCCGATGACATACAGCGGCTTGCGGCGGCCAATGCGATCCGACAGCGCGCCCAGCACCGGCCCGCCGATGGCCCAGGCGACCAGCAGGGTGGTGCTGGCGGCGGCGGCTTGAGCGGGAGTCAAGCCGTACTGGCTGGTCAAAAAGGAGACGCCCCACAACCCGGAAAAGGTGAGCACCGCGCCGACGATGCCGCCGGGGATGAGGGTCAACAGCCAGGTATTGCGGTAACGCAGCACTTCCCGCAGGCCCGCGCCCAACCCCACCCGCACCGACCCCCTGGCGGCGGGATGAGCGTAGCTGGCATAGCCTTTCTCGCCGGGGTCATCGCGCACCAGCCACCAGATGGCTGCCCCTACGCCCACCGGCACAATGGCCGAAACCAGCATCACTGGCCGCCAGCCGAAGGCTGACACCAGCAGTTGCAGCGGCGCACCGGCCAGCACCGCCCCCATAATCCCCACAAACAGGGCCAGCCCGGTGGCCAGAGCAAAGTGGCGAGCGGCAAACCAATGGGATGCCAATTTGAGCATGCCCACAAACGCCACCGCCACCGAGCCGCCAATCAGCAGGCGGCCCAGGTTAGCCCAAAACAGGCTGGGCGCTAACGCAAACAGCAGCGTGCCCAGGCCGCACACCAAAGCGCCCACCGTGAGCAGTCGGCGCGGCCCCCAGGTGTCGGCCAGCAGGCCGGTGGGGAGCTGCATGGCGGCGTAGCTGTAAAAATAAAAGGCCGACAGATTGCCCAGCGCCGCCGCGTTGATGTGAAAATCGCGCATCAGCTCCCCGGTCATCACCGCCGGGGCCACGCGCTGGTAAAAGCCGATCAGGTACAAAATCGCCCCCAGCCCCCAAATCATCCAGCCCAGCCGGGCGGGGGGCGGCGCAAGCTCCTGCCTCAAACTGCGTTTTTGAGTGGTCGAAATCTGTTCCACCTGTGCCGTCACGCTTCTGCCTCTCCTTCAGCCTCAGCGTGAATGGGCAGATGACGTACCCGCACTTGTCGCTCGGTCACACTCATCACTTTCGGTGAAATACCCATATCGGCCAGGAACTTCATGCCGGAATTGCTTCCAAAGGATAGACTGTTTCTTCAGCCAACCAGGCCACATAGCGAAGCGCCTGATGGATGTCCTCAGCTTCCAAATAAGGATAAGCCTCAATGATTTCCGCCACACTCATCCCATTAGCCACCAGGTTTACCACCAGTGACACGGTCACGCGCAGCCCGCGAATACAGGCGCGTCCGCCCATTACATTGGGGTCAAAGGTAATCCGCTCAAAACCTAACATACCAATCTCCTCAAAGAGTCTCGCATAATTTGATATAAGTACCTCTGCCAACGAATTGCTTCGCACAACGAATAAACGAATGGAAAGACCAATATTCGTTTATTCGTTAGCTATTCGTTGACAGTTTTGACCACAAGAAACTTATTATACCACATTTTCCAACGTTCTAACGTTCAACGCTCCCACCTTCCAACGTTCAACGCTTCTCCTCCGGCAGCGACCACAACTGCGCCTCAATCCTCGCCCGGTCCGAGATATAGGCGCAAGGCGTTCACTCACCACGCCTCACGCTGCCGCCACAATCACCTTATGCTGCCGAGTGATGCCCATCGAAAGTGCTACCGCCACAAAGCCCAACCCCGCCGCTGAAAAGAAGACCACCTGATAATCACCCAGTACATCATGTACAAAGCCGCCGGCATAGGCGGCCAGGGCCGCGCCGATCATGTGAGAGCAGAAAATCCAGCCAAAAATTGTGCCCAGCGACCCCCGGCCAAAGCGCAGCGCGGTCAGATTCACGGTCGGCGGGACGGTGGCGATCCAATCCAGGCCGTATAGGATGGCAAAAATCAGCATGCCGCGCATCTCGGTGACAAAGGGCAGGCCCAGCAGCGCCAGCGCCCGGAAGCCGTAATACATCGCCAGCAGCTTGCGGTTGTCGTGGCGGTCGGTCAGCCAGCCGGAGGCCAGCGTGCCGATGATGTTCATCATGCCCATCAGCCCAATCGCCCCGGCCGCCGCCACCTCGGTAAAGCCGTGCTCGATGGCGTGGGGCAGCAGGTGCGTCCCCACCAGGCCGTTGGAGGTATAGCCGCAGATAAAGAAGCTGCCGGCTAGCAGCCAAAAATCGCGTGTGCGCAGCGCCTCGGCCATGGGGGTGTGGCGCAGGGCGTGGGCCTGTTCGCCGGCCTGCTCAGAGTCGTCATCCCCCACCGGGCGCAGGTTGACCTCCTGGGGCCGGTCGCGCATCCAGCGTGCCACCGGGATCAGCAGGACGGCGACGGCGGCGGCCATGACCAGAATCGCCAGCCGCCAGCCGCCGCTGTGGGTTAGGCCGACCAGAGTCGGCAGGAAGATGAGCTGCCCGGCCGAGGAAGCCGCTCCAAACAGCCCCAGCATCAACCCGCGATGGCGTTTAAACCAGCGATGGGCCACCGTTGCACCCATCACCGTGGCCATCGCGCCGGTTCCTACGCCCACCATCAAGCCCCACAACAGGTGCAGTTGCCACAGCGAACTCAAAGCCAGCAGCGGCCCCAGGCCCAGCACAATCAAGGCCAGGCTGACCAGCATCACCCGGCGCGGTCCAAAGCGATCCATCAGCGTGCCGCCGGCCGGCCCGCCAAAGCCATAGGCCAGCAGGCTAACCGCCACCGCCAGCGAGATGCTGGCTCTGGCCCAGCCGAACTCCGCTTCCAACGGCTTGATAAAAACCCCCGGCGCAGTGCGAACTCCGGCCGTAACCAGCAGCACCAAAAAGGTGATGATCGAAACTACCCAGGCATAATGCCAGCGGGGAGTTGCAGCGGCTTGGGTTGAGTCGTGGGAAAGTTCCATGGTGTGTCCTTTCTATTGTGGTGGGTGGTGCGTATTGCGTAGTGCGTGGTGCGTAACCTAACGGAACACGCACCAGAGCCGAAGGCCCCCTAGTGGCGCACCAGGTACACTTTCGTGGCTCAAACTACCGCCGCGATTGCCTCCGGCGCTTGTCCGGCAGTCAAAACAACGCCGTTGCGGGACGGGTCGCGCAGAAAGATTACCTGGTCCTGGCTGCGATAGGCCACCCCGGCCCGCTCGATGCGCTCGACGACTTCGGCCAGGGCGGCTGCGCCGGGCAGAACGATGGTGAAATAGCGCAGCCCTGCGGCGTCGGGGGGTGGGGGCGGAGCGTTCAAGCCGGCCCAGATGTTGGCCCCGATATGGTGATGGTAGCCGCCGGCCGAGATAAAGCTGGCGCTATAGCCAAAACGCTGCATGAGGTCAAA
>CAZDMM010000684.1:0-4500 GCA_964505845.1 uncultured Caldilineaceae bacterium | reverse complement strand
AATCGGGGATGACCCTCACGGCGGGCGGTTCGGCTTCGATCAGGGCGCGGTTGATGCGGTAGCCTTCGGCGTGGCGCAGCGACACGTGCGAGCCGCGCAGTTCCGGCTGTTTGGGCGTGCCGATGACAAAGCCCAGTGGGGTCAACCACTGTTCGGCCAGAAAAATCAGATATTCGGTTTGGCGCAGGCTCTTGGCCCGCAGCCGCTCCATGCCGGCTTCCAGCAAAATGTCGAGGGCCGGCTCCACCGCCTTCATGGAGAGCATGGGCGGCGTGCCCACTTTGTAGCGGGCCAGGCCGTCGGCGGGAGTGTAGTCCAAATCAAAGGCAAAGGGATTTTTGGCCGCAAACCAGCCCCACATGGGTTGGCTGAGTTGATTCTGCAAATCGCGCCGCACGTACAGAAAGGCGGGCGCGCCCGGCCCGCCGTTGAGATATTTGTAGGTGCAGCCAACCGCCAGGTCTACCCCGCAGCCGTTCAAATCCAGCGGCACCGCGCCGGCCGAGTGGCTCAAATCCCACAAAGTCAAAGCTCCGGCCTGATGGGCCAGGGCGGTCACGGCGGCCATATCGTACATAAAGGCGCTTTTGAAGGCTACATGGGTCAGCGTGACCAGGGCCGTGTCCCGGTCAATGGCAGCGCTGACGGCCGCCGGGTCAATGGTGATGGTATCCGCCGAGGGGATGAGTTCCAGCCGGCGCCGCCCGCCCAGCAAATCTATGATCCCTTGCAGAATGTACAAGTCGGAGGGAAAGTTGAACACATCGCTGACAATTTTGCTTCGGTCGGGCCGGGCGCGCAGAGCGGCCACGGCCAGCTTGAACAGATTGATGGAGGTGGCTTCCGTGACCAAAATTTCGTCCGGCTGCGCCCCCACCAGGCGAGCGATTTTGGCCCCCAACTCGGTGGGGGTATTGATCCAGCCGTCATTCCACACCTGGATCAAGCGCTCGCCCCACTCCTGCTCGATGGCTCGGCGCATGAACGAGACGGTTCGTTTGGGCAGCCGCCCCAGGGAGTTGCCGTCCAGGTAAATCAAATCCGGGTCGCTGATGACAAACTCCTCCCGAAAGGCGGCCAACTCATCCTGGGCGTCGAGTTCGCGGGCAAAATCAAGGTCGGTGCTGGTAAAGTTCATAGGGTTCTCCAACAACTACATCGGACTTTCCAATCCATCAAGCCTGGCTTTTTCTTCAACCGACAAAACCACCTCCCCACCTTTCACTAATTCGGCCAGTTGCGCCACCGTATTGGCCCCCACAATGGCCGAAGTGACGGTGGGGTTGGCTAGAAGCCAGGCAATGGCCGTCTGGGCCAGGCTGGCTCCGTGATGGCCGCCAATCTCGGCCAGGGCGTCAAGAATGGCAAAGCCGCGTGCGTTGGCGTACTTTTGCATACGCTCATTGCCCGCGCCCCGGCTGTGGGCCGGCGCGCTGCCGTCACGCCCATATTTGCCGGTCAAAAAGCCGCCTTGCAGGGGACTGTAGGGGATGACGGCCACATGCTCCTGTTGGCACAGGCCCATCAACTCCGCCTCATACTCCCGGCGATGCACCAGGTTGTAATGAGGCTGGAGCGACTCGTAGCGGGGCAGGCCGTGCGCGGCGCACACTGTCAGCGTTTCCCGCAGTTGCGCCGGCGTGTGGTTGGAGCAGCCCAGGTAACGCACCTTGCCCTGCCGGATCAGCTCCTCAAAGGCGCGGAAGGTTTCCTCTACGGGTGTGTTTTCATCCGGCCAGTGGCTTTGGTACAGGTCAATGGTCTCAATTTGCAGCCGGTGCAGGCTGTCCTCTACGGCCCGCAGCAGATGCACCCGGCTCAAGCCCTCGCCGTCCGGCCCCGGCCACATGCGCCCGCGGGCTTTGGTGGCGATGATGACTTTATCCCGCGCCCGGCGCGAGGCGAGCCACTCGCCAATCCAGCTTTCGGCCACGCCGCCGGGGTTGTCTTTGGCCCAAAAGGAGTACACGTCCGCCGTGTCAAAAAAATTGATGCCCTGTTCCAGGGCGTAATCCATCACCGCAAAGGAGTCTTCTTTGCCGGAAGTCCAGCCCATGGTCATCGTGCCCAGGCACAGCCGGGAAACCCGCAGGTCAGTTTGGCCCAGCATTTGGTATTCCATCAGATTCTCCTCGAAAATAGCTTGGTGCATGCATGTCACTGCGAGCGTTAGCGAAGCAGTCTCCCACCTCGGAGCGGAGATTGCTTCGGCCTTACGGCCTCGCAATGACATTTTCATCATCGGTGGCGCACTACAACCGGGTCTTCGGTCATCACGGCATTTTGTATTCAGTCCTTCAACTTTCCAAATCGTGTGGCAGTATAGCATGAATCACGCGATGAGTCCACGCGGCAGAGCCTGAGGGTGCGTCCGAAATTTTAGGCGAGTTTGCTCTCGCCGGATAGCCATATCCGGCGATGGGGCCTGGATATGGCTATCCAGGCCGAGCTTCCTAAAATTCTGGACAGACCCGAGCCTGATAAAGTTTGATGACAAAATTCGGTAATGGGTTGGAGGGCTGGAAGGCCGGAAGGTTGGATACTGCCTCTGTAACCAGTTTTCCAATCCTCCAGCCTTCCAAACTCACCAGATTTGGGTCTGTGGCCGGGATAGATTAAAATATTCCCGTATCAAGGAGCCAGCCCTGTGAGTCACTTAGGAACCTATGTCACTCCCTCCGGCCAACCGGTCAAGCTGCGGCTCATCCAACCCCAGGATGCCGGGCTGTTGGTGGATCTGTTCCATCGCCTCTCCCCAGAGAGCAAACGCTTGCGCTTTCATCTGTATATGGAGCGTTTCCCGGAGGAGCGGGTTTGGCGCGAGGCGATTACCCTGTCTAATTTGGACCCGCAGCGGCACGTGGCGGTGGTGGCCGTCATTACCGAGACGGATGGCGAAGAGCATGCGGTGGGGGTGGCCCGCTTTGCCAGGGCGAAATTGAGCGACGCCGAGGCTGAGATAGCGGTGGTGGTGCGGGATGATTTTCAGCGTAGGGGTTTAGGCCGGATTTTAGTGACCAAATTGGCTGAACAGGCGCGAGAGCTAGGTATCACTCATTTTGCCGGCTGGGTGATGGTTGAGAATGTATCGCTGATGCGCTTGATAAAAAAGCTGGAAGTCAAGGTTGAGACGCAGATTGTGCAGGGCCAGCAGCGGGTGCGGGTGACTATTTGAGCGGCAGGGTCATCTCGATCCGTTCAAACATCCCCAAATAGCCCATTTCTTTAAAGGCCGGCCAGTGGGGGTCATCGGCCGGCAGATTTTCGGTTTTGGTATCCTGGGCCGGGTGGACGGTATGCAGGTGGTGCAGCAGCGCCCGCCCCACGGCCAACGGGTCGCCGGCGTCGGTTTGGATCACCAGCCGGCCCAGTTGAAACACGGTGTTTTGATACACCAGCCAACCCCGGCTGCCATCGGCCAGGGTGGCCTGAAACGCCGCCAGGTTTCCGGCATTGATGAGCGACTCGTACTCATCCAGCCACGAAGGCCGGCTGCGCCGCTGTTGCAGCAAGTGTACCGCCTCGGCATAACCCAGAACCGTCATCTCGGCGGGCTGGGGTGGCTCAACCTGGGGCGGACTCGGCGGACGGCGCAGAACGAGCAGGTCACGGGTCGGCCTGAAGCCCAATTTTTCAAACAAACTTAACGCCGGCAGGTTGTTTTTGATAACTTCCAGGATAATGTAGCCGGCCTGTTTTTGGCGGGCCTGCGCGATTAAGTGAGTGACCATTTGCCAGCCGGTTCCGCGCCGGCGTTTGCTCCGAATTACTCCCAGCCGGGTTATCCAGGCCCGGCCTGTCCGTGCGCCCAACATGGCCAGCCCCAACACCTCGTTGCCATCCACCGCCACCACCGAACTGTCCAGGTCTACACTATAAGTTTCCACATACTCGCGCAGCCGGGCGGCGTTCATGGGCATCGGCACCAGGTAGTCAACCCGGGTGTGATTGTAGGCTTCCACTAACTCGTCATAAGAAAAGGCGCTGGCGGAGATAAGGTCTAGCGTGGATTCGTTATCAAGCATGGTCACAGTGGATTAATGTGAAACCGGACAGAAACTGATTTAACCCTCAGGCTGGGGAAAAATAAAAGCCCTCGATGCCGCAGCCTGGGATCGAGGGCTAAGGGTCAGGATTTTTTGGTCATAAAAGAAGCTACCTGCTCGGGGAAGAGACGGGTATTGATGGGTTTAGAGATGAAACCATCACACCCATAAGCTTCGGCCATTTGCCGGGCGGTATCTTCGGGCCAGGCGGTTACGGCTACCACCGGAACATCTTTGAGTTCAGGCACCCGTTTGAGGAGCGTCACCAGGGTTTGGCCGTCCAAATCCGGCAGCCCCAAATCCAATAAAATGATGTCGGGCGCTTCCTCGACCGCGGTTTTAAAGCCGGCTTCCCCCTCGCCGACGTGAATCACCTGGTGGTGCTGCGCTTCGAGCACTCGCCGCATCAGTAACGCATTTTGTTGGTTATCTTCAATGACTAATATCTTGCTAA
>CAZDMM010000683.1:0-4508 GCA_964505845.1 uncultured Caldilineaceae bacterium | reverse complement strand
GGGAGAGGGGGGAAAGAGTCTTCCCCCTCCCCGTAACGGGGAGGGGTTAGGGGAGGGGTCAATCGGGGGGCGATTTTGAGCAGCAAGGCTTGGGCATCCTCTGGCGGCAGAGCGTCGAGGTTTTCGGCGTAGAGGCCGGGCAGGGTGAAGTGTTGGCGGGAGGTGACGAATAGCAGGCAGCCGGGGGGCGGCAGCAGGGGCGTTACCTGGGCGGCGCTGGCGGCGTTGTCCATGAGTAGCAAGGCGCGCTGGCCGTGCAGGGCGGAGCGGTACAGCCCGGCCAGTTCGGTTTCGCTTGGGGGCAGCTTGGCGGTGGGGTGGTAGGCCCGGATGACGTGGGCCAGGGCCTCAGCGGGGGTGAGGGGGGTGGGGCCAGCACCGCGCAAATCCAAATAAATTTGAGCGTCGGGGTAGGCCGGGGTCAGGCTCTCGGCCAGCTTGAGGGCCAGGGCCGTTTTGCCAATGCCGCCCAATCCGCGCAGGCCGGAGATGGTGGCCCCGCCTTGCGCGATGGCGGCGGCCAGGCGGCTCAATTCGGCGGTGCGGCCGGTAAAATCGGCGGGCGGGGCGGGCAGTTGGTGTAGGGCCGGAATGACCGGCGGCAGAGTGGGGCCGGGCGGCAGTTCCAGATTCAGCCGGGCCAGTTCGGTATCGAGGTCGCGCTGGCTCAACTGTCCGGCTTTGGCCTGCTCCGCCAGGCCGATGGCGGTGCGGTAATCCTCAAGCTGGTTGAGCAGGCCGACGGGCGCGTTCCCCAGGTATTTGGCCTCTCGCTCTTGCAATAGGTGTAGGTTGTGGTACAGCCGGGCTAAGAAAGCGTTGAGGTCGTCCATTGGGCAGACTATTGGGCTTAAGACGCGTTGGTTTTGGGCGGAGATTAGGGGATTGGGGGATGAAAAACAAAGAGAAAAATCCCCAAATCGCCTAATCCCCACGAAAACTTTTTTGATGGATTATACGAGGTCAAAAATTCAACGCCGCCAGGCCGAGCCAACCGGCGGTGGCGGTATTGTTGACCAGGCCGATCAACCCGCACACCAGGCCCAGGGCAATCAGCACCACCAGGATGACCACCACCCCGATGGCGATCCCCATCGGCAGGATGGGCAGATCATCATCTTGTTCCAGCATAATTATCCCTCCCATAGTGGATGGGCGGATTATAACACAGATGGAATGTAAAGTATAAAACGTACCGTCAGAGTAGCAGGGTGGCAGAGTTGCAAAGTAGCAAAGTTGCAAAGTTGCAGGGTTGCAGGGTTGCAACCCTGTTACCCGGCTACCTGCTACCTGTTACCCTGCTACCTGTTACTTTGAAACAAACCGATTGTTTTTTACCCAAAATCGCCAGGGGGCGGAGCGGTGGGTGGGGTGGGCGTAGTCAATGCCGATGCGCGGGCCGGTGGCGAGGGCTTCGTCGGGCAGGGCGGGGGCGGATTCCAGCCAGAGCTTTTGGCCGGTGGTGACATCCCAGCCGTGTAAGGTTTTGTCAATGGCCAAGGCTTGACACAGTTTGCCGGGGCCGTTGGTGAGGCGAGGGTCAGGTGAGGCGAGGAGGCGAGGGGGCAGGAGACGGTTTGACTGCATCAGTTCGATGCCTTCCTGCGGCTCGATGGCGCGGATGAGGACGGCGGCGGGGAATCCGGC
This sequence comes from uncultured Caldilineaceae bacterium, assembly GCA_964505845.1. Taxonomy (GTDB): domain Bacteria; phylum Chloroflexota; class Anaerolineae; order 4572-78; family J111; genus DSQQ01. Next base: position 2,861 of record CAZDMM010000683.1, on the reverse strand, counting down.
CTGCTCCGTGACCAAGTTGAGCATGTAATACATGCCGTAGATGAGGTAAATATAGGCGTACCCCGGCGGGCCGAACATGATCTCGGTGCGGGCGGTGCGGCCCTTGCTGGCGTGAGAGGCGGTATCGCCGGGGCCGAGGTAGGCCTCGGTTTCCACAATCAGCCCGCTCAAACGCTGCCCGTTCACCTCGCACACCAATCGCTGACCCAGCAGTTCGCGGGTCACAGTGAGGGTAGGGCGGGAGAAAAAGTCACGGTTGAGGATAGTCATGGGAGGAAGAATGGAAGGTTGGATGGTTGGAGGGCTGGAGGACTGGGGGTTGGACAATTACCAATAACCAATCTTCCATCCTTCCAGCCCTCCACTTTTACGCCGGAGCCAGCGCCAACACTCGCAGCGGGCTGCCGGAGCCATCTACAATTTTGAGCGGGGCGGCGATGATGAGTGCGCCGGTGGGCGGGAGCTGGTCTACATTGCACAGGCTGGCCAGGCCGTATTTGCCCGCGCCATGCATGATGCCGTGATTGGGAAAGGGCGGGTTGAATTTGCCGGCCTGCCCGGCATCGGTGCCGATAGTTTCTACCCCCACGCCGATGACGTTGCGCTCCTTAACCAAAAATTCAGAGGTACTTTGGTGGAAGCCGGGGGTGTGCGGCCCTTCGGCATCGGCGTTGAGGAAGGCGGCCTTATCGTGGCCGCGGCTGGCCCAGCCGGTCAACAGCAGCACCCAGGCCCCGGCGGGGATTTGTCCGTGCTGCGCTTCCCAGGCTTTGATGCCCTCAATGGAGAGTAGAAAATCGGGGTCTTGTTCCACCTCGGCCCGCACGTCAATCACGCAGGCCGGGCCGATGAAACTGCGCGGGTCGAGCGTGTCAGTAGTATTGTTGGGCAAATCTTTGCCGGTGACCCAATGCACCGGCGCGTCAAAATGGGTGCCGGTGTGCTCGCCCAGGTTCAGGGTATTCCAGTACCAGCCCGGCCCCCGCTCATCGTAGCGGGAAATCTCGGTGACAGTCAGCCCCGGCGAAGCGGCAAACATCGGCGGCAGATCAATCACCGGAGTGGTGGGGCCGAGCGGTTGGGTCAAATCTACCACTTTGATGGTACCGGCGGCCAAATCGGCCAGCAAGTTGGCAATGGATGACATGCTTCTCTCCTTGTTATTGTGTTGCTAATAAATTAGGGAAGGTTGGAAGGGTGGAAGAGTGGACAATTACCAGTTACCAATTACCAACCCTCCAGCCTTCCATTCTTCTATTTTTACGCCGGAACCAGCGCCAACACCCGGAGCGGGCTGCCGGAGCCGTCCACAATTTTGAGCGGCGCGGCGATGACGACGGCCCCGGTCGGGGGGAGTTGGTCTAAATTGCACAGACTGGCCAGGCCAAATTTTCCCGCGCCGTGCATGAGGGTGTGGTTGGGAAAGGGCGGGTCAAAGCCGCCGGCCTGGCCCGCATCCGTGCCCACCGACTCCACCCCTACGCCGAGCACATCCCGCTCGTAGGCCAAAAAGTGCGAGCAATCCTTGTGAAAGCCGGGCGCGTGCGGACCGTCCTCTTTCACATTCAGGAATTTGGCTGGGTCGCGCCGCTTGGACCAATCGGTGCGTAATAACAGCCAGGCTCCGCGCGGAATTTTGCCATGCTCCCCTTCCCAGGCCAGCACGTGCTCGCGGGTCAGCAAAAAATCTTCATACATGGCCGACTCTTTGCTGGCGTCAATCACGCAGGCCGGGCCGATGAGTTTGCGGGCCGGGATGGTATCGAGGCTGTTGTGAGCCAAATCTTTGCCGGTAATCCAATGGATGGGCGCGTCAAAGTGGGTGCCGGTGTGCTCGCCCAGGTGGATGGTGTTCCAATACCAGCCTGGGCCTCGGTCATCGTAGCGCGAGATGGTCTCCATGCTGAAGGGCGGCGAGGAAGCAAAAATCGGCGGCAGGCCGATGACCGGCGTATCCGGGCCAAGCGGCTGCGTCAGGTCAACCACCTTGATGCGGCCTTCGTTCAGTTCTTCCACCAGCAGAGAGAGGACGGTGATTTTAGCCATGAATTTTGGACTCCGTTATCTTGACAGGGTAGCAGGGTAACAGGTAGCAGGGTAGCAAGAAATTGGTTGTTTGTTACCTTGCAATCTGCAACTTTGCTACTTTGCAACTTTGCTACTTTGCAACCTTGCCAATTGCTGCCGCTCTTTGATGTAGCGTTCAAAGCGAAAGGCGTTTTCAGGCAGCTTCAAATCCATGCCGTAATGGTCGGGGCCGACGGCCTCAACTTTGGCTACAATCGTCGCCATCTGGTTGCCTTCAAAAGCATCGGCGGCGGCCTCCATAAATTGGTACAGCTCCGTCACCCGCGACACCTTGGGGCAGCCGCAGCCCTGGGCAATGGCGGCTAAATCGGTGAGACCGGCGGTGGTGTGCGAGGCAAACCCGCCGGTAGAGAGCAGGCTGCCGTTATCAAAAATAATATGCACCAAATTCGCGGGGCGATAGCGGGCCAGGGTCGCCAATCCACCCAGGTTCATCAGCACCGAGCCGTCACCATCCATCACTACCACTTTTTCAGCGGGCAGGTTCATAGCCAGCCCCAGGCCAATGGACGAGGCCAGGCCCATGGCGTGCTCCAGGTAAAAAAAGTTTTCGCAGTGGCCCAAATCGTACAACTCTTGAGCGCACGCGCCCATAATGGTGACCACCAGGCAGTTGTGCAGTTCGGGATAGAGGGCTTTGATACAATCGGCGCGTTTCATGGGTTAATCCTCCCTCAAATTTCGGTAGGGCAAGCTGCCAGCTTGCCCTACTCAGGGCTAATCCTCCATCAACTCGCGGGTGAGCAGCAGGGCCACCGGCGAGAGCGAACTCA
>CAZDMM010000682.1:0-4512 GCA_964505845.1 uncultured Caldilineaceae bacterium | reverse complement strand
AGGTGACAGGCACTTCTGAACGCTAAAAATAGGCATATTTGGCTCAAAACGGTCTAATTTAAGCTAGATAAGTGCCTGTCACCTTAATCTCGATAATGTTTATAGTAAGTAGAGATCAGAGATTGGAGATTAAAAGCACCTGAATGAGTTTAAATCTCCAATCGCCAATCTCCCATTTACCAATAACCAATTACCAACTCTCTAACCTATGCACCCAACCGCACAAAAAGTTGTCGAAGCAGCCCATGCACTGGGGCTAAATATCACCATCAAAGAGTTTGAGGACACCACCCGCACCGCCGAAGATGCGGCCAGGGCCATTGGCTGTACCGTCGCCCAGATTGTCAAATCGCTGGTGTTTGTGGTAGATGGGCAGCCAATCATGGCCCTGGTGAGCGGGCCAAATCGGCTGGATGAGGCCAAACTGGCCGCTTTGTGCGGCGTCAGCAAAGGCAAAATCAAACGGGCCGATGCCGACAGCGTCCGCGCCGCCACCGGCTTTGCCATCGGCGGGGTGCCGCCCTTTGGACATGTCACCCGGCTGCCGGTTTACATTGACCAGGATTTTTTGCAATTTGAGGTGATTTGGGCCGCAGCCGGCACACCCTATGCGGTGTTTGCCATCACCCCGGCCGAGTTGGTGCGCGTTACCGGTGGCGTGGTGGTGGAGTTGAAGATGATTACTGATGGGTGACTGGCGCTTTTTTCTTACGACAAGATGGATGAGAGCAGCAAAGCTTACGACCAGCGAAGCGTCAGTCACCTTTAATCCACTTCAACAGTACTCAAGTGCACCGGAAGCTCAAATACCAATTCTCCGGCCGCCACCGCCGGAGTTTTAAATCCAAGCTGCAACTGATACCGGCCAGAAGCCAGGCCGGCCGGCACAGCCAGGACAGCATCCTCCACCAAAAGCTGGCCTGGAATCAAGCGGCTGCCGGGCCGAGGCGTGGTTGAGGTTTGGCACACTACCCGCCCCGCCTGGTCCACCAGCCGCACAAAAAATACGTCCTGCGGCGCTTTGCCGCGATAAATCCAGTACAGTTCAAAGGGATAGCTTTGGCCTGGCTGCAAAGCCGGGGACTGCTTGAGATCAAAACCCGGCCAGCGCCAGCCCAGCAGCGACCCAAAGCCCTTGAAGGTGTAATCTGCCGGCTCAACCAGCCCGGCCAGGCGCGGCTCCGGCGGAATGGCCTCCCAACGCGTATTTGAACTGGCCTCAAAGCCCACCAACTGCACACTCTCGCCAAACAGGTAATGCGCCGCCGGTCGGGCGCGCTCGCGCAGCCACAACTCCACGGCATAGGCCAGCAGCCGGTTATCAAGCTTATCCGTTACCAGCCAGACCCGGCGGGGACGATCTTGTTGCAGCAGTTTTGGCACGGTCTCCAAAATTTGAGGCTGAGTCGGCTTGGCCAACAGGTAGCGCTGGGCGGCGGATTTATCGGTATCCAGCAGGTATAATTCAAAGCGGCGGTCGGTAAAAATGACGGCTTCATCGGCCTGAACCAGTTGGGGCAGTTGCGCCATAAGCTGCTCATAGCCCGGCCACACCTCGTCAGCTTCCTGGGGGCGCTCGATGCTACGCGGATCGCCATAACTGCGGGTCAAGATGAGGCCGGCGCAGCCCAACGCCGCCAGCCACCCCGCCACCGCTTTCCAACCACCGCCAGCTTTGCCCCGGTAAACCAGCCACAGTCCGGCCAAGCCCATCCCTGCAATCAGCAGCACCAGCAGCAGCGAGAAGCTATCAAAATGATTGATTTTATGCCACTGCCAGCGCCAGATAACCGGGATGGCGGCAGGGTCAAAGGCCAGCAGGTGTCCCCAAATAGGCCACTGTTGTGGTTTATCCCAGCTCAAGTCGCCCCAAAATGACAAGTTGGGCGGCGGTATCCAATACCTGGCCGCGCCCAACCATGGGTCATCACGGGCCGAAATGCCCAGGATTTGCACCCCCAGGCTGACCACACTCATCCCCATCAAGGCCACTCGCCGCAGCCGGTGAGCCGGCCGGCCGGCTTGCTCAATCAAGGGTAATAACAACAGGATCAGCAGCCCGTTGAGGGCGGCTAAATATCGTGGCCCCCAACTTTTGCCGCCGCCCCAATCATGCCAGCCTCCAAACACCAGCATGTGACTGACCAGTAAAGCCAGAATTAACCCCAACTCTCGCGAGTGCCGCTGTCCCATCTTTTTGAGAGAGAAGGGGAGCAGAAGAAAAAGCGGAATATACAAAAACAGGCTGCGATAGGGACTTATCAAAACCCCGATAAAACCAATCCAGGGAGGCGTGCTAAAACGAATGGAGCCTCGAAAGCCGCTGTCCAGCGGGTCGCCAAAGCGAATACTGTTGTACCCGCCAACGGTTAAAATGGCGAGGATGACCGGCAAAGCGACGATAAAGCCGGCCCGCCAATCGAACTTTTTGAACTGAAAGATATTGAACCCGGGGACGGCCACATACCACAAAAAAAATGGCGCAGTCACCGCGTTGACCACCTTGTTCAGCACCGTCAGGCTCAAAACCAGCCCCATTAACCAAACCTGGTAAAGCTTCTTATCCTGCCGGTACGCCAGGGCATAATAAAAAGCGGCGTTAAAACCCAGTAGGATGAGCGGGTCGGCCACCAAATCACGGGTACGCGGCCAGGTCATCGTCGCCAGGCCCGCCAGGAGGGTTGTAACCAGGCTTACGGTGGGGTTGTAGCCCAAGCGCCGGGCGATGAGGTAAAGGTAAACGGCAGAGAAGGCGCTGCTCAGAGGCATCAAAAGCATGGTGGTTTGGATGAGGCCCAGGCCAGGCCAGAGTCGGGCCAGGGCCAGCAGGGGCAGCATCCACAGGGTTGGCCCAATCGGAAAGACGGTGTAGGGTCTGCCATCAAGCCCCAGGGTGACGTTTTCCCAGTTTTCCAGTTGACGGGTATCAAAATGAAGGTGCTTGAGCAAATTTTCGCCCACAGCAAACATAGACAGGCCGTCGGTGCTGTGGAGCGTGCCGTCAAAGGTGCTGATATAGAGGCCAAAAAGGAACAGCGCCGTCCAAAAGGCCAGGTTGACATCGTTTTTGCTAATCAAGTTTCACTCCAAAGCGTCTATCCTACTATAAGTTACGCTTCCTGGCAATGAAAAAGCCAATCCAAAAGCCTACCCCACTCTCAGGCAGTTTAATCTAAAAAGCATTTGCCCCTCTTTTAATGCTGGATATAATCCAGGGAATCCTAACCTGATGAGGAAACATCATGCACGCAACCATCACCCTTTTACCCGGCGACGGCATCGGCCCGGAAGTTGTGGCCGAGGGAGTCAAAGTTCTCAACGCCGTCGGGGCCAAATTTGGACACACCTTTGCTTTTACCGAAGTTCTGGCCGGCGGCATCGCCATTGACCAGACCGGCAACCCCTTGCCCGACGAGTCGCTGGCTGCCTGCCACCGGGCCGACGCCGTGATCCTGGGCGCGGTCGGCGGGCCAAAGTGGAGCGACCCCAAAGCGCCGGTGCGCCCCGAACAGGGCTTGCTTAAGCTGCGCAAAGAGTTGGGCCTGTTTGCCAACATCCGCCCGGTCAAAATTTATCCGGCCCTGGCCGGCGCTTCCACCCTTAAAGCGGAGGTGATTGAAAAGGTAGATATGGTGATTGTGCGCGAGCTGACCGGCGGCCTTTATTTTGGGCAGCCCCAGGGCCGGCAGGACAACGCCCAGGGCCGGGCCGCCGTAGACACCATGTATTACACCGAGGCCGAAATCGGGCGGCTGATGCGCGTCTCTTTTGAGCTGGCCCGGCAGCGGCGCAAAAAAGTGACTTCCGTGGACAAGGCCAACGTGCTGGCCTCCAGCCGCCTGTGGCGCGAGGTGGCCCACGAGGTGGCCGCCGAATACCCCGACGTGGAATGTGAGGATATTTTGGTGGACGCCTGTTCTATGTACCTCATCCGCCGCCCGGCCGATTTTGACGTGATTGCCACCGAAAACATGTTTGGCGACATCCTCAGCGACGAAGCCAGCATGCTGGCCGGCTCCATGGGCATGCTGCCCTCGGCCTCGCTGGGCGAGAAAAAGACCGGCGCGGGCGGTCAATTTGGCCTGTACGAGCCAATCCACGGCTCCGCCCCCGACATCGCCGGTAAAGGCATCGCCAATCCCCTGGCGACCATCCTCAGTGCGGCCATGCTGCTCCGCACCTCGCTGAACCTGACCCAGGAAGCCGGCGCGGTCGAAGCTGCGGTCGAGGCTGTCCTGGCCGCCGGCCTGCGCACCGCCGACCTGGCCGGGCCGGGCGCACCGCGTCTCAGCACGGTGGAGATGGGCGACGCGGTGGTGAAGGCGTTGGACGGTTAAACGTTGGAATGTTGGGGCGTAATTACTCATCGGGCGTGGCGAGCGCAACAGCAAACTAACCCCTGGGGGAATGGGCCAAATTCTGGGGGACCGCCTAAAATTTGATCCGGCCGATCCAAACTGACGGTGAGCTAACCCCGACAACTTCAACCTCATAGACCGCGCGATTAAAAAT
>CAZDMM010000681.1:0-4527 GCA_964505845.1 uncultured Caldilineaceae bacterium | reverse complement strand
GGATAACCGCGCCAAATCGGGCATCTTTCACAACGAGGAATTGGGGCCAGGAGGGGGTCTTTCACCCCTGCCCCCCCGCTCCTCTGCTCCCCTGCTCAATCCCCCGGCGCGAATCTGCTCATACAGGGCTGTCGTCTCCGCACCCGGTTCGACATCCAGTTCATCGGCTAACATCTGGCGGCAAATCTCGAACTGAGCCAGGGCCGCGCTGCGCTGGCCAGCCCGAGCCAGGAGCAGCATCAAATAGCGGTGCGCCTCCTCGCGCCACGGCTCCAGGGCCAACAAGCGGCGCACAGTTTCGATGGCCTGGGGAAGATCGTCCTGAGCAGCCAGGTGATCGGCCAGCCACTGCAAAGCTCGCAGCATACGTTCCCGCAGCCGGGTGCGTTCTACCAAGACCCACTGCTCAAACTCCGGCGCATCTTGCAGATAGAACCCTTCCAGGAAGTCGCCTCGATAAAGGGCGATGGCCTGTTTCAACGCCTCAATGTTTTGGCCTTGTGCCCCGGCCTCAAAAACGGCCACATCTAACCAGGTGGGGCTGTTCAAGTCAAAGGCCACCATCTCGCGGCCAATATCTACGTGGCCGCCAAGCAACTGGCGCAGGTTGGATAAGGTCATCGTCAGGCTGCGGCGGGCGTGCATCTCGGCCACCCCACCCCAAAACAACCCGGCCAGCACCGAGCGCGGCTGGGCGCGGCCTGTAACCGCCAGGTAGTACAACAGCGCCCGTGCTTTGCCGGAGCGAAAGCCGGTCACTGCCTGCCCGTCCAGCCACACTTCCGGGCTGCCGAGCAGTTTCAGTTCCAGTTTGCCGCTGCTTTTTTCTTCCCCACCCATGATCAAAAGTGTCTAAGTTTTTTCAAGATTGCGCTTACAAAAGAATGGCGAATAGGGGAATGGCGAATGATGATCCTGATTCGCCATTCGCTATTCGCAAATTTGCAAGCTGTCGAAAGTTTTTTGTTGCTCTGAAAGCTTAAATACCTCTATCGTTGCAGTTTCGTTGCAGTCCAGTGGCAGTTTCGCTGCATCCACCCGCTATACTGAGACCAATCAATTATAAACTAATTCGTTGGCTCTGTGAAATTAGCTTGAAAGCTGAATGTCATGCCCGATGCCATCTCATCTTACCGGATATATCTCTTGACCGTCTGGAAAGACCCGCAAGCTCCGGCCCCGGCCGGTCCGCCGGACTCAGGGCTGGGCCAAGAGTTACCAACCGCTACAGGCTGGCGCTTTTTCCTGGAAGACCCTCGCACGGGCCGGCGGTGCGGCTTTTCAAATGCGGTTGACCTGGTGGCGGTCCTGCTAACGGAATTTGGTTACGGAACGCCGGCCGCGGATGAGCCGCCGCCGACCAGCGGCGAAGCGGAGCCACGGTAGCGATATTTCAAGGAGTCGCCTATGAAAGAACCGGTTTCAGCCATAGCGATGAAACCAAACAAAATGACAAATCATATTAATTCTTTACCCATAAACTATTAATTACCCAATCTCGTTCCCAAACTCAGTTTGGGAATGAGATTAAACCAAACAAAAATTATCAATTATAAAAAAGGAGAATTCAAAATGAGTTACCGTTTGGAAGGCAGTATCTTAGAAGTTTGTAACTGCAACGTGTTGTGCCCGTGCTGGGTGGGCGAAGACCCCGATTACGGCGTCTGCCTGTCAATTTTGGCTTACAACTACGAACAGGGCCACATTAACGGCGTAGATGTTTCCGGGCTGACCTTCGCCCTGGCCGGCATCATCCCCGGCAATGTTTTAAAGGGCAACTTCCGGGTGGTTTTTTACATTGACGACCGGGCCACGCCCGAGCAAGAAGCGGCGATCAGAGAGCTGTATGCCGGCAAGTTGGGCGGCCCGGTGGGCGAGTATGTGAAACTATTTGGCGAAGTGGCCGCCATCGAGCGCGCGCCCATTACTTTTGAAGTGGTCAAAGGCAAGGGGCGCCTGCAAATCGGCCCCGGCGCTGAGGCCGAACTGGCCCCCTATACCAGTTTTTCCGGTAAGACTACCACCCTGAACGACAGTATTTTCTCGACCATTGACGGCGCGCCGGCCTACGTAAGCAAAGCCTCCAAATTCAGATTGGCCATCCCACTGCTGGACGTTAATCTGAATATCGAGGGCTACAACGCCGTTCAGGGCCGCTTCTTGTTTGAAAATTAGGCGGGATACAGAAACCTAATAAGAGAGTATTTACAAAATCACCTCGCCCGCGCCGCCCGCCGAGCTATAGGTGGAAGCCCGCTGAAGCAGGCTCCTGAACCGCTTTGAAGCGGTTTTCACTTGCAATAGCCGGGGACTTCCAGCCCTCGGCGGGCAGCGATAAATTAGCGAATACTCTCAATAAGCTAGACCAACATTCGTGAAACGTATATTGGAGGAAAAAAATGAAAAAGAAGTACTTTACTAATTATAAGTTGTGGCTGAAACTGGCTATCGTTTCAGCCATAGGCTTGGCGATATTCAGCCTGGCCGGTTACAGCCAGGTGAGCGCCCACAGCCCACACCCCAGCCCCGGTCTGATGCTGGTGGATTATCGTCACCTCGACGGCGGCCCGGATGGGGTGGCGCTCATTGACCTGGACCCAGAGTCGGAGCAGTTTGGCAAAATCGTCCAGCGGCGGCCGATGGGTCAGGGCGTCTTACCCCACCATCTCTATTTCAACCGCGACCAGAGCAAATTGTACAACACGGCTTTAGGCGGCTCATACCTGTACGAAATTGCCCTGAAGAAAGACGCCAACGGGACGCCCTATATCGGGCAGATTACGCCGATTGACACCCAGGGCAATATCGTCGGGGAAGACATCTACTTTACTCAGGATGGAAGTCGTTTTTACATGACGTTCCTGGGCGGTCGGGGCGGCCCAAAAGATGGCAGTATCGGCGTTTTTGATGCCCGGACCAATGAACTGTTGGACACCATCGTTGCGCCCGTACCGGACGATCCCGCTTCAGGACAACCCTTCATCATGCATCCGCACGGGATTTCGGCCAACGAAGAACTGGGCCTGCTGATGGTCACTTCAACGATTCATCCCGACCTGGTCAGCGAAATAGGCAATACGGTCACCCTGATTGACATGCAAACCAACCAGGTTCTGAAAACTTACCGGGTGGCCGACTCGCCGGAAGATTTGTCGGACCCGGTCGAAGTCTTGCTGCTGCGGGATGATCTGCCGCCCTACGCCCTGGTAACGACCCTCCTGGGCGGAGACATCTGGGTGGCCTCATACAACAGTGAGACCGGCTTGTTTAACGAGTTCGAGAAGAAGGTGGAAGGGGAGGAGCATGGCTTAGGCGTGGCCCTTGAATTCTACATCCACGAGGATAAGCAGGGCGAAAAGGAACTTTACGTCAGCTTTGGCGCGCCGGGAGTGGTCAATGTCTACGGCCTGGACCAACTGCCGGAGTTACCGCTGAAGCGCACCCTGCCGGCCGGCGCGGGCGCCCACCACATGGCTTTCTTTGAAACCGGGTCCGGGCGTGAAGTTGTCGTCGTTCAAAACAACCTGCTCAACGGGGAGGGGCTGAACGCCGGCACGTTAACGGTGCTTGATATTCACACCGGCGAACTGCTCAAAACGCTCGACCTGCCCGCCGAATATGGTCTGCTGCCCGAGTCAATTGAGTTGGCCTTCGGACATGGGCACGATTATCACCACTGATGGTATAGAAGCTGTAGGCGTGCAAAAGTTATGAATTTTGATTTTCAAAAACGGTAAGGATCGCTGGCAGATTGGAAGGTTGGAAGGCTGGATAAAGTGGTATCCAATCTTCCAACTCTTCCAGCCTTCCAAGCGTATTATCGGAGGTGAAATTCTGAGCAATTAAGGTTGGCAAATCAGTCATTAAGGAGACACTCACCATGACAGTTGAAACACACCGTAGAAATCTTTGGTTATCTTTGGGGCTATTGAGCGGCCTGGCCTGGCTGGCCTTGTGGGTTTGGGGCCAATCGCCTTATGCTCGCTTTCTGGATCACGACGGACTGAATCATGCTCACCTCAGCACGGGACTGTTCCTGCTGCTGGTAGTGGCCGGTTGGAACCTGATGCTCATCGCCATGATGCTGCCTTCGAGCCTGTCGCTGCTGAACACGTTTCAGCGGCTGGCGGCCAACCGCCCGGATCGGGGCCGGTTGATGCTGCTGCTGATCGGCGGCTACCTGACCATCTGGACCGTGTTTGGGGTGCTGGCTCACCTGGGCGATGGGCTGCTGCACCAGCTTGTCCATCACACCCCCTGGTTGGCGGCGCACCCCTGGGTTATCAGCGCGGGGGTTTTTATCCTGGCCGGGCTGTACCAATTCACCCCGCTCAAATACCAATGTCTCGACCAGTGCCGCTCCCCGCTCAGCTTTATCACCGAGCATTGGCGCGGCCATCACCAATCGTTCCACGCCTTCCTCCTGGGGGTACATCACGGCTTGTTCTGCATCGGCTGCTGCTGGTCGCTGATGCTGCTCATGTTTGCCGTAGGGATGGCCAACCTGGGCTGGATGTTCTTGCTGGG
>CAZDMM010000680.1:0-4543 GCA_964505845.1 uncultured Caldilineaceae bacterium | reverse complement strand
TTGGCGTTAGCGTTGGTGTTATCATCATTCGAGTTGTCGTCATTGGTGTTGGTGGTATCATCGGTGGTATTGGCGTTGTCGTCATTGGTATTGCCATTGTCGTCATTAGCGTTGTCATCATGGGTATTGGCATTAGCGTCATTAGTATTGGCGTTAGCGTTGGCGTTGACATTGCTGCGCTCTACCGCCGGGGCAGCTCCAGGGGCGACCGGAGCGGCGCAGGCGCTCATAACCATACCCACAGCCATGATGAGAACCATAAAAATATTTTTGTAAAAGCACTTGATTTTTTTCATCGTATAATCTCCTTATGATAATAAATTTGAATTTACTGGTAAAGATAGATTGCTGCTGCCCTATAACCAACGCTGGGGGGAGCGTGACGGTAAACTAAACCTGACCTTATCTCCTTTCTGAGCCGGCCTTTAGCCAGGCCCTGGCCAACTGCCGGCCCCGAAATTACCAAAATGAGGGGATGCTTCTTAATTGCTTTTGTCCACCACCTGCAAGATGACGGCAAACTCGTCCCGGTAAACTTCAACCAATTGCGGGTCGTCTTTGGCCTGGCGCAGAAAGGCTTTATGTTCCAGGTCGCTGATGATGTAGCGGGAACCAAAGGTTTGAGCAATTGTTTGGGCCGGCGCCTTCATCTTGCCGCGTGTAATCTTCACCCACAGTTCATACAAATCCGGGTCGTACAGTTGCATGTAAGTGGGGTCCAGGCCGATCAGGTAGGTGTTATGGGAGTTGTAGTAAAACAACCGGGGAAAGTCATCCCAATCGGTTTGGAAGATGCGGCTGCCGGCGGGGGTGTTTTGCTCTAGCCAGGCGGCGGCGGCGGCGTACTTCTGCACCGGTTTGGCCGACCGCATGCTCGCCTGGGCCGTTTGCAGGTTTAGCCACAGGGCCGGCAGCAAGAGCGTGAGCATCAACCCTGTCAGCAGCCAGCTCCGCCAGCGGGAGGTGTGACGCACCTGGGGTAGATTGGCAATAGCTTGATCCAGGGGCAGGTTGAGGTTAGACTGCCAGGCCGGGCCGGCCAGCCACTCGCGCAGCAGCGGCGTCCAGGCCAGAGCGGCAAAAATTAAGGCAAAAGGCGGAAAATATTCCACAAAGCGCCGGGATTTGAACATCATCAGCCCAAACAGAACCGCCAGCACAAAAGTGGCGGCGGTGCGGCTGTCCATCCGCCGTTGGCTTATGCCCAGGGCAAAAGCCCCGGCTACAAAAGCCAGTAAGGCTGGCCCGGAATTTTCTATTAATGTCCAGGTTTGGTAGGGGTACCACTCATTGCCGACGCTGATGGCGGTGGTTTCGGTTAGCTTAGGAAACAGGTGATGGTAGATGAAAACCAGGTTGTTTGGAAAATAAGGATTGATGACCAGCCCCAGCGCCAGACCCGAGGCCGTATAAGCCAGGGGGGCCAGGTTAAGCTGCCGCTCCAGCAGCCAATGCATGGCTACATAAACTCCCACCAGGAGCAAAATCAGGGGAAAGGCGTTGTAAAACCACACATACAAGAAAGCCAGCGGCAGCAGCCAGCCGTAACGCCGGGTCAGGGTGACATGCAGCGTCAGCAGCAGCACCAGCAGCGAGGCAGCCTGAGCGCGGGGCATGCTCATGCGGTACAGAAAAGCCTCGGATATGGCCAGAAAGCCAACCGCCCACCAGGCCGCATAAGGGACGCGCTGCCCGCGCAGCAGCAGCCAGCCGGCCATAAAGGCCAGGGCCGGAAAGATAACACTGGCCCATTTTGCGCCGGTTATCAAATTACCGTAGGTAAAAGGGATTAACAGCACGTGGTAAAGCCAGTGGTGATCCACAAAATCATGCGGATTGAGAACGCTTAAGGGCAGCCAGGGGAAAGCCGGTTTAAGCCCCTGCTCGCGCATGACCTGGGCTAACTTAATGTGATAATAACCATCATTGTCAACCAGGTTGGGCGTGGCAAATTGAATCAAGGCCAGCCAGGTGATAAATAACCCCAACAACGCCGCCCCGGTCAAAAGGTCGGCCAGGTTCAGCCGAACCGCCGGCCAGAACCGGGGGAGAATGGCGTCGCTGCTTAATTCTATGGAAAATAATTTAGATTGAGTGCTCATTGTTTTTTCTGCTCCTGCCCCCATCTCAACCCCCGCTTGCGCGCCGCTGCGGGGGAGGGGTAAAAAGAGGGGACTACTTTTGTTTTGGATAACGCCTATACTGTCGCAAAAATTTGCCAAAAGTTACGCTGAAGTTCTGATTTGCCTGAAAATTTGCTAAATAAATTTGTTTTTTGTCAGGCTTCAAAACTGTTGCGCCTATACTGTCGCAAAAATTTGCCAAAAGTTACGCAATACTCTTAAATTGATGGCAAACAACCACTGGCTGATAAAATTTTAAGGTTCGCAGCGAGCCTTTTTGATAAAAACCTCGACATGATACGATAATGATGATTACGGACGAGCAGTTACTCATCAAGGCCAAACAACTTGAGCCGGCCGCCTTGCAAGCCCTGCACCAGCGCTTTTACGAGCCGGTGGCGCGCTATATCCAATTCAAAGTGGGGGACCGGTACCTGGTAGAAGATTTGAGTAGCGAGGTTTTTGTGCGGGTAATCCAGGGGTTGAGACGAGGTCAAAGCTGGCAAGATTCGCCGCAGGGGTGGATCATGGGTATTGCCCGCCACGTAGTGGCCGACCATTACCGGAACAAAGAGCGCGCCCCCGAAGTAGAATTAAGCGACCAACTGGCGGCCCGGCTGGAGACCAACCCGGCTCATCAAGCCATGTTGAGCGAGCGGACGCGCCTGCTGCACCGGGCTATCCACCAGTTAAATGAGGAACAGCGAGATGTAGTGCTGCTGCGTTTTTTGGAAGGGGTAGACATCCAGGGGGTGGCTAAGGCAGTCAACAAAACGCCTGGTGCAGTCAAAGCTTTGCAATACCGGGCGCTGCGGACTTTGGCTGAAATTATGCGGGATTTTTCAATAGAAGGCGCTTTGAGCGAAGAGTAACCATGACCGATCTATTGCCTCATAACCCAGAAGATAAACTTGAAGAAGCGCTGGCTCTGCTGGTTGCCGGAATCCCGGCCGCCGAAATTCTGGCCCAGGCCGGTGATGATGCTGAATGGCTGCGCCCACTTTTGAGCGTGGCCGCCGAAGTGGGCCAACTGCGGGCTGCCATGCCGCTCCCCAATCCAGAGGCCAGCTTGCAGCGCATGTTAAGTTACAGCCGCAGCCTGACCGACGCCCCCGCTCCACCAAAGCTTGAGCCAAATGGCTGGCTAAACGCCCTGGTCCAATTGCTTGGCGGCGGCTGGCTGCCCCGGCTGGCTGCCAGCGTGGCAACTGCGCTGGTAGTAGTTTTTCTGCTGGGAGGCACGCTGGTGGTATTGGCCCAGCGTAGTTTGCCCGGCCACCCGCTCTATGCCATCAAGCGCATGGGTGAAACTCTTCAACTGGCCTTGACCCAAGATTCTGCCCTGCGCCGGCAGTTGCAAGAAAACTTCAACCAACGGCGTCAAGACGAAGTGCAACTGCTGTTAAAAGCAGGAGAGGCAGAAACCGTTGCCTTTGAGGGCAAAGTTGAAGCCTTAACAAACAGTTCCGTCACCCTGGATGGCCTGACCGTTCGCTTGACTCCCCAAACCAAAATTGACGGCCTCCTGGCGCTGGGGGCGCGCGTAAACCTGAATGTCATGACTCAACCCCCAGACCAGCTTGTGGCCCTGGCAATATCCGTTGTCGAACCGGCCCCGCTCACTCCCACCCCCTTGCCAACCTCCACGGCTACCGCCACTTTAACACCCACCTTGACTCCGCCTGCCACCGCCACCGCCACTCCCGGACAATCGCAAACCTCTGACACCCTCAACCTGCCCACCCGCACCCCCACCGCTACGCCTACCCCCCTCCCGCCTTCACCCACACCCACCAACCCACCCCCCCCCCCGGCCCCCACCGAGGCCGCGCCGCCGACCGCGGCACCCGCGCCGGCGGAAAAGAACAACACCCACCACAAGGGGGGCGACGACCAAGCCGCTAATAATAATGAAGACAACTCCGGCGGCGGTAACGATAACGCCGACGACAACAGCGGCAATGATAACGCCGACGACAACAGCGGCGACCACTCTGGTAGTGATGACAGCAACTCCGGTTCAGGCGGCAGCGACGACCACTCCGGCAGCAACTCCGGCTCAGGCGGCAGCGATGATGGGGACAGCAGCGGCAGCGGCAAAAGCGGGGGGGATGACCACTAGTTTCACCGGCGGCGACCTTATTTGACAATTTTAGCGGGTTTTATTACAATTTACTTTGTAAATTCAATGAACTAACCAAGTTTGAACGTTCAAATTTTGGTTCAAAGTGATTTGACAGGCTTCGGGGTTAGCGGTATAGTAGAAGCCACTTCTTGATGATGCTGTGCTCTCAGTTTTAAGTTTCTTCGCCGTTTCTGTTCACCATTGATGTTGCAGGATTTTGGGGTTAATCAGGGGTTAGTCACAAAATCCTTTATCGTTAAGAGTTGACAATGGGGTTAACGCCTTATAATCTCAC
>CAZDMM010000679.1:3710-4544 GCA_964505845.1 uncultured Caldilineaceae bacterium | reverse complement strand
CATGAAAGCGCCCGACAACAGTTGGTTTGGCATTTACATCGGCACCCTGGGCTTTGGCACCAACGCCAACTACCTGAAGGCCAACCCTAACCTGGCTGCGCCCACTTCCTGGGATGACCTGCTCAAACCGGAGTGGAAAGGGCAAATCATGATTGCTCACCCCTCTAGCTCCGGCACTTCTTATACCGCGCTGTGTACCATTTTGCAGTTAAAGGGTGAAGAAGCCGGCTGGGAGTATATGCGCGCTTTTGCGGCCAATGTGGCCCAATTTACCAAGAGCGGCGCGGCCCCGGCCAACTTTGTGGGCAACGGCGAAGCGGCCGTCGGTGTCGTATTCTCGCACGATATTGTCAACCAGATTGAAAAGGGTCTGCCCCTGCAGCTCACCTTCCCGGCCGAAGGCACCGGCTATGAGATCGGCGGCACGGCCATGATCAAAGGAGCCAAGCACCCCGACCTGGCGAAACTGTGGCTAGACTGGGCCTTGACCCCGGCCGCCCAGGAACTCGGCCCCAAATACAACGCCTTCCAGGCCCCCACCGTTATTGGGGCGCAAGCCTCTCGCCCGGAACTGCTGGAAGTAAAACTGATCAATTACGATTTCAACTACTGCGGCAGCAATAAGAAAGCCTTTGTTGACCGCTTTACCAACGAAATTGCCAATGCGGATGCGCTGAAAGAGTAACCGTTTCGCCAAGCAGTTCCAAGCTTAGAATAAGCCAACGTGTTGCGTGTTGCGTTGTATGTAAAAATAAAAAAGACGCAGCACGCAACACGAATACTTGACCAATTATGCAAGAATCAATTCCCTTAGACCGGCCTCACCCATCTCGC
>CAZDMM010000679.1:0-3700 GCA_964505845.1 uncultured Caldilineaceae bacterium | reverse complement strand
AGTACGCTGCAAGAAAACCTTATCCGCCGCATCAACGAATTTCGCTTGATTGCCCAGGATAATATCTTAATGGCCGGGCTGCTTCTGACCAGTATCTTTGTATTCCTGTTTGTGATTTTGCCGCTGCTGCAGGTTATCGTTCAGGGCTTTTTTGTGCCGGACACGGGCAACAATCCGGCGGCGGGTACGTTTGACCTGGAATATTTTGCTCGCTATTTTGACCCGGCCTATCGCACTCATTCCTGGAATGTTTTGCGGGACACGATGGTGATGGGGGTGGGGAGCGCCGCCATCGGCACGCTCTTGGGTTTTGTGTTTGCCTACACGGTGGTGCGCTGCAATATCCCCTTTCCCCGCCTCTTTCACATCGTTACCTTGCTGCCCACCATCTCGCCCCCCTTTGCCATTGCCATTGCTACCATTTTGCTCTTTGGCCGCAACGGACTCATCACTCGCCAGGTTTTGGGCATTGACTTTTCCGCCGGGGTCAACGATATTTACGGTCTGGACGGCCTGATTTTTGTCCAGGTAGTCACCTTTTTCTCGGTGGCTTACCTCATCATCCGGGCCATGCTGGAGCGGCTCAACCCCGCCCTGGAAGAAGCGGCCCTCAGTATGGGGGCCAGCAAATTTCATATCTTTCGCACAGTCACGCTGCCCCTGCTAATTCCCGGCCTGGCCGGCTCCTTTCTGCTGCTGTTTGTCGAATCACTGGCCGACCTGGGCAACCCCCTGCTCATTGCCGGCAACACCACCGTGCTTTCGGCCGAAGTTTTCCTGGCGGTTAACGGTGAATTTAACCAGCAGAAAGGGGCGGCCCTGTCGCTGGTGCTTTTGATCCCCACCTTAACTGTCTTTTTATTGCAGAATTATTGGGTCAGCCGCCGATCTTACATTTAGGTCACTGGCAAACCGGCCGGAGGCCAACTGACCGTCAATGAGACGTTCATTCGCTGGTCATTCATCACAGTCAGCGCACTTACCTTGATCTTGGTGCTGGGCCTGTACGCCTCGATTGTGGTCGGTTCGCTCACCCGGCTGTGGGGCATTGATTACTCCTTTAATCTACAGCACTTTAGCCTGGCCCTCAATCGCGGCCTGGAAGCCATCATTGATACCACCTTCCTCTCGGCTATTGCCACCCCCCTGGCCGGGC
The DNA here is from genome assembly GCA_964505845.1 of uncultured Caldilineaceae bacterium. GTDB lineage: Bacteria > Chloroflexota > Anaerolineae > 4572-78 > J111 > DSQQ01. The sequence goes on along the minus strand of CAZDMM010000679.1, from coordinate 2,544 downwards.
TGATTGGCATGTTGATTGCCTTTATGGTGGTGCGCAAAACATTTTCCGGCAAAGACACGCTAGACTTTTTCTCCAATCTGGGCGGGGCGGTGCCCGGTACCATTCTGGGCATCGGTTACATCATCGCCTTTATCCAGGCCCCCTGGTGGAGCCTGCTGCTGGTCTACGTGCTGCTGGCCCTCTATTTTGGCTCGATCAGCAGCCGCGCCCTGGCCGGCCGGATAGTGGTGGTGGGCGGCGGCACACTGGTGGGTTATCTGCTGACCCGTCTGCCTGGCGGCCCCGGCTCTGACGCCTGGCTCAGCTTTGACGAGTGGCATTATCTTTTAGCAGCGATTCTGGCTGCCGCCGCCGGGCTAACCTGGTGGGGCACGGCTCCCGCCAAGCGCCGCCTGCTGGCCTTTAGCCTGCTGGCCCTGGCCCTGTACCTGGTGCTCTATAACCTGGCCGGCCCCTGGCTGAGGGCGGTGGTGGTGTGGGGGCGCACCCTGCCCGGCGCGCACTGGCCGAAAGTGGTCAGCAGCCTGGCCGACGAGGTGGGCGTTATTTTGCAGCCCACTGAGGCCCTCATGGGTTTAACCTTTGTCACGATGGGTATTTTTATTCTGGGGCAGGTGGGCCGCCGGGTGCGAGGATTGGTGGCGGTGCTGCTGCTCAGCGTCAGCGCCGCCTTATCGTTTGTGGGCGAGCCGCTGGCCCTGGTCGGCACTTCTTACATTGTAATCTTTGCCTATGCCGTGCGCAGCCTGCCGGCCTCGGTGCGGGCGGGCGTGGCTGCCTTGCAGCAAATTGACCCGGCCATCGAGGAAGCCTCGGCCAACCTGGGCGCGGATGCGCAGTATACCTTTCGCCGCATTACCCTGCCCTTGATTCTGCCCGCCTTTATCGCCGGGCTGATCTTTAGCTTTGCCCGCCACATGACCAGCCTCTCGGCCATTATTTTTCTCTCTAACCCCAAGTGGCGCATCCTGACGGTTGAGATTTTAAGCGCCGTGGAGCAAGGCGGCCTGAGCCTGGCCGCGGCCTACTCGATGATCCTGGTCATCATTGTCCTGGCGGCCATTGGCCTGACTTACCTCATCCTGGGCCGCACCCTGGGCAGCGCCGGCGAGCGGGTGGATTTGAATATATGAGCGAATGAGCGAATGGCGAATGAAAATTGTCTGCCATTCGCCATTCGCTGATTCTATAGGAGTGTTCTGTGAGCTTTCTGTTGCTGGAAAATCTGGTCAAGGAATTTGTGGGGCGCGGCGGCGAGGGCAAAGTTCGCGCCGTAGATAAAGCCACCATCAGCATTGAACAGGGCGAATTTGTCACCCTGCTTGGCCCTTCGGGCTGCGGCAAAACCACCACCCTGCGCCTGATTGCCGGCTTTGAGTTCCCCACCGAAGGCCGCATCATCCTCGACGGCGAGACGATCAATGACCTGCCGCCCAACCAGCGCGATATGGCCATGGTTTTTCAAAGTTACGCCATCTTCCCCCACCTGAACGTTTTTGAAAATATCGCCTACGGCCTCAAAATCCGCCGTCTTTCCGGTGAGACCATCAAACAGAAGGTGCGCCGGGTATTAGAACTGACCGAGCTGACCGGCCTGGAAAATCGCGCCCCCAACGCCCTCTCCGGTGGCCAGCAGCAGCGGGTGGCCCTGGCCCGCGCCCTGGTCATGGAACCCAAAGTGCTGCTCATGGACGAGCCGCTCTCCAACCTTGACGCCAAACTGCGCGAAGTGATGCGCACCGAAATCCGGCGCATCCAGCAAACCCTGGGCATCACCAGCGTTTACGTTACCCACGACCAGATTGAAGCCATGACTCTCTCCGACCGGATCGTGGTCATGAATCGCGGCCGGATTGAACAAATCGGCCCGCCGACCGAGATTTACCGCCACCCCCGCAGCACCTTTGTGGCCGATTTTATTGGCCGGGCCAACTTTGTCGCCGCCACCGTGCACAGCCTGAACGGCCAGGCAGTGGCGGTAGAGGCCCTGGGCCAAACGCTGACCGTGCCCAAACCGGAGCGGGCGCTCCAGGCCGGCCAGGCCGTCAAACTGGTCATCCGCCCCGAAGCCATCCAGGTGGTTGAGCAGGGTGGGCAGTATCAGGGCGTGGTGCGCTGGGCCTCCTACCTGGGCAGCGTCATCGAGTACGAGATTGAGGTGGCCGGGCAATCCCTCTCCATCACCAATTCCGACCCGCGCCACACCGTTATCCATCCCCCCGGCCACGAGGTCGGGCTGCATATCCTGGAAGATTGCGCCTACATCCTGCCGGATTGAGCGGGTATCGTGTTAAATGTCCCCAATTTTAAAATTGGTAAAATGGTCTGTTTTCGTTTAAAATAACGAAGCTATCCAGGCCACCCTCACCTGTCTCCAATAGACAAAGATATTGACCTGACCCACCCGGCTTGCCTTCTTGGGCTAACCAGCTCCCTTAACGAGAAAGTAAACTATGGGTGCTAAAGTTATTCTGACCGGTTCTGCAAAAAACGTTCAATTGCATGCTAAAACCAACACAGTTACCTTTACCATTGTGACTGGCC
>CAZDMM010000678.1:312-4550 GCA_964505845.1 uncultured Caldilineaceae bacterium | reverse complement strand
TGGTGATAAAATCTTCGCTCAGAGTTTCGGGCAGCGGCAAGCCCACAATCACGCCCACATTACCAATAAAGGAAGCAGGCTTAGCGTAAATCTCATTGGCCGCTACCGCAATCTGGTAAGCGGCGCTGGCGGCTAAAATATCTACACTGGCCACCACCGGTTTTTCTGACCTGAGTTTGCGCACCTGGTAGTAAATATCATGGCCCGACGAAGCCCCGCCGCCAGGACTGTTGATCACCAGCACTACCGCTTTAATATCGCGGGCATGCCGGGCATAATTGATTTCCTGGGTCATGGCGTCAACCAACGGGCCGCCCACCTGAGAAGTCACCTCGATGACCCCAATTTTGGGGGTTGGAACCAGCCAAACCGACAGGTAATAACCGGCCACGATGGCCAAGGCCAGGGCAATTAAACCCAGCACTATCTTTTGCGCCAATGCTTCGGTTGGCCTACCACCTGTCTCACGCACTTCAGTCATGAGTACCTCCTTACCCACCTAAACCTTAAACGTTTTCGCACATATTCATTGCGGTATATTATACACGGTATAACTTCACTAACAAGTTGCTTTTCGCCGCACCGCCCAGAACAAGCCATAATCAATCATGCCCAGGCGCAAAGCGCGATGGGAGCCAAGCACGTGCTCATAGACATGATCCAGGTTGGCCCCGGTGCGCCAGCGCAGGTAGCATCCATAGAGGTTATAGAGCCATTTGAATTGAGACAGCCACAGAAAGATAGCGCAATCCTGGTTAAGGATATCTAAATTATATTTGGTGACAATTTCGGCGCGCCGGAGTTCCAGGCCGGCCTGGTCAAACGCTTGTTGGTAGCTGTCAAAAGTTTCCAGGTAGGGCACGTCCCACACCCGCAAAAATTCGGCGTAAATCTGCCGGTTCTCCGCCGAAGCGGTCGCCACCGGCTCGACCACCAGCAAGTCGGCCAGGGTAAAGGCCCCACCCGGCTTGAGCACCCGCCCCACTTCCTTTAAAAACGTAGGCTTATCGGCAAAGTGGGCCGGCGACTCGATGGACCAGGCCAGGGCGAAAGAAGCGTCGGCCAGGGGCAGGCGGTGGGCGTTGCCCATATGAAAGCGCACCTGCGGCCAGACCCCTTTTGCGCGGGCGTTGCTGTCGGCCCGGCGGGCGTTGTAGGGGGTGATGTCTACCCCGACCGCGTCCAGGCCGTACCGCTGCCGGGCGTGAATAGCCGCCCCGCCCCGGCCGGCGGCCACGTCCAGCAGGCGGCGCTCGGCGGCATGCGGGCCGGCGCTATGCAGAGCCAGCAGGCCGTCGGCCAGGCGGTTGATCAGCCGCAGGTGGCTGCTCACATGCAGATGGTACTGGCCCGGCCGGGAGTAGCCCACGTTAAGGTACGACTCCATATCGGACCACTGGCTAAGATAGCGGTAAAGGTCGGCGTGGGGGTTGCGATAACTGTACTGCCCATGCACGTCGCTAACGTTCCAGGTGGGGTTTTTAACTTCACGGATATTACTTGGGCTAAAAGTCATTGAGTCTTATGTGCAGAATTGGGGTAACATAATTATGGAGGATAAAGTTTAAAATAAGATGGGAATTTCTCATCATTTTTGGGGCCAGAATCATAGAATAACCCCAGTTGCTGCCGATAGCAAAAGGTTAAAACCGGGTTGACACCTGCCTGGTTACATGATATTATGGTGCTCTTTACAAATTGGGCTGGATCAGACATCAAAATGCTAGGGTTAAAAAGTTTTGCACCGGCTAACGTCAAAATGATAGCTCTGTCCCATGCCATAACGGGGAGGCGTCAGAGATTGGCCGCTGGCATGGCCGGCTCGCTTTTCTTTTTTAAACGATGGGTGGGCTTGTGGCGCACACTGCCGGGCGGTTGAGCAGGTTTCAACTTATTCCTTACAGGGCGCGGCCACACGGTTGCGCTCTTTTTGTTTTACCCCCTGATCACTTGACCCTGAATTAAGATGGATTATCATACGAGGCTAAACCAACTTGGCTCATGTACAGCACAAGTGCAAAGTGACCGGCACTTCCTCATTCTTCGAGGAGTAGCCAATCAATCCTGAAGTACCGGTCACTTGTTCTTAACATGAGCCGCCAACTTTTGGAAAAAGATGATAACCGATACATTGAGGGCGGCTCGGCCGAAGATTATTTTGCCTTGTGGCGAGATGTGCAGGAGGCGTTGCCCGAGTGGTTCATTGATTTGCGCAATTTGCTGGCGGATACTCTTTTTGCGCAACGAATCTACGAAACAGGAGAAAAAAATTTATGGGTGACTACCTTTCTGGAATTTCTTGAGCAATTAGCTCGAACCGGCCCATAAATCGAGGAGACATCAAGACCCTGATGGCGCCCCACCGACGCGAAGCACGAAACTTCTTTCAGCGGTCGCTGGTCAGCCATCCGCAGTTATTTACAGGAGTGTCCATGAACCTGCGGCACGCCACCGACGATGAAAATCCCTCACCCCGTCGCTGGCGCGACTCCCCTCTCCCAATGGGAGAGGGGTTGGGGGTGAGGGCTATTTTCGAAGGAGAAAAATGCATGCTTAACCAACTTGAATCCCTGGCCCAGACCGCCCAGGCCCAACTGGAACAGCTTGACAGCGGCGAGGCGCTGGACGAGTGGCACAGCCGCACCATTGGCCGCAAGGGTGAACTCACCCTCATGCTGCGCCGGGTGGCCGAACTGCCCAAAGAAGAGCGGCCCGCCTTTGGCCAGCGGGCCAACCAGCTCAAACAGGCCCTCGAATCCGCCTACGAGCAAAAAGCGGCCGCCATCAAAGCCGCCGAATTAGAAAAAAGCCTGACCGCCGGCAGCCTCGACGTGACCCTGCCCGGCCGGCCCGTTTCGCGGGGGCGGCTGCACCCCAGCACCCAAACCCTGCGCCGCATCTACCAGATTTGGGCCGACATGGGCTTTCAGATCTACCGCAGCCGCGATGTTGAAACCGACGAGATGAACTTCCAACTGCTCAATTTTCCGCCCCACCACCCGGCCCGCGAGATGCAGGACACCTTTTACACCACCAATCCCGATGTGCTATTGCGCACCCACACCTCGCCCGGCCAGATCCGGGCCATGCGCGACTTTTACCCGGAACCGATCCGGGTTATTCTGCCCGGCATGTGCTACCGCAACGAGCAAATCACCGCCCGCTCCGAGATCCAGTTCCACCAGGTTGAAGGGCTGGCCGTGGGGCCAAACATTCGCTTTAGCGACTTAAAAGGGACGCTCATCAACTTTGCCCGCCGGCTCTACGGCGCGGGCCGGCCGGTGCGCTTTCGGGCCAGCCACTTCCCCTTCACCGAGCCGTCGGCCGAGGTGGATGTGCAGTGCTTTTTGTGCGACGGGAAAGGCTGCCGCCTGTGCAAATACACCGGCTGGCTGGAAATTTGCGGCTGCGGCATGGTTCACCCCACCGTGCTGCGCAACGGCGGCTATGACCCCGAAAAAGTGAGCGGCTTTGCCTTTGGCATGGGGCCGGAGCGCATCACCATGCTGCGGCACGGCATCGAGGATATCCGTTACTTCTGGAGCAACGACCTGCGCTTTTTGGAGCAATTTTAATTATGAAAGTACCCGTAAGCTGGTTAAAAGATTTTGTAGATATTACCCTCTCGGTTGAAGAACTGGCCGAGCGGCTGACCCTGGCCGGGCTGGAGGTCGGCTCGATCCGCTACGTGGGCGTTGAAGGGGCCGACCTGGTTTGGGAGCGGGACAAGCTGGTGCTGGGCCACATTTTAAAGGTAGAACAGCATCCCCAGGCCGACCGCCTGGTTTTAGCTACGGTTGACATCGGCGCGGCCCAGCCGGAAACGGTAGTGACCGGCGCGCCCAACCTGTTTGAATTTGTCGGCCAGGGCGACATCAGCCGCCTGGGCCTGAAATCGCCGTTTGTGATGGAAGGGGCCACCGTGTACGACGGCCACGCCAAAGAGCCGGGCGTTAAAATGAAGCTCAAAGGGCGCGAAATTCGCGGCATCATGAACCGCCACATGCTCTGCTCTGAAAAAGAGCTGGGCCTCAGCGATGAGCACGAGGGTATCATCCTGACCACCGATGAGGCCGCGCCCGGCACGCCCCTGGTTGACCTGTGGGGCGACGCCGTACTGGATATTGACATCACCCCCAACATGAGCCGCTGCGCCTCCATTTTGGGCGTAGCCCGCGAAGTGGCCGCGCTGACCGGCCAAAAGCTGCGCTATCCTGATACAACGCTCCCCTCCCTGA
>CAZDMM010000678.1:0-302 GCA_964505845.1 uncultured Caldilineaceae bacterium | reverse complement strand
AGGGAGGGGGCAGGGGGAGGGTCTGGTCATCGAGACCACCGAGCCGGACCTCAACCCGCGCTTTGTCGCCATTCTGATCGAGGGCATCACCATCAAAGAATCGCCCTACTGGATGCAGCGCCGGCTGCGCCTGGCCGGCATGCGCCCCATCAGCAATATTGTAGACATTAGCAACTACGTGATGCTGGAGATGGGCCAGCCCAACCACGCCTTTGATTGGGATGTGCTGCGCCGCCGGGCGCAAAAATATCATCCCCCCCTATCCTCCCCCCCACTGGGGGGGACTGAGGGGGGGGCTTCCC
>CAZDMM010000677.1:3033-4550 GCA_964505845.1 uncultured Caldilineaceae bacterium | reverse complement strand
ATGGCAATCTCTTTCGCGCCTAGCTTGCGTTCGGTGATTTTCCACTCGAGGGAATTGACAACATAGTGATCCGGGTCAACTTGTCCGGAGACAATCGCTTCGCCCAGGCCAAAACTGGCCTCAACGACCATCTCGTCCCGGCGACCTGTCAGCGGATTTGCGGTGAAGAGGATGCCCGACGATGCGGACGCGATCATTTTCTGGATGACCACGGCCAGCGCCACCTCGTCGGGTGGGATGTGGTTGCGCGCCCGATAAGCCATTGCCCGGGCTGTCCAGAGACTGCTCCAACATTTCTTGACTGCATCGAGCACCGCATCCTCACCGGTAACATTGAGATAGGTATCTTGTTGACCGGCAAAGGCCAGACCAGGCAGATCTTCGGCAGTGGCCGAGGAGCGTGCTGCGACGGGGGAAAGGGAGGACGTCAAGGTGTGGTAAGCAGACGTGATGTCAGTGGCGATTTCCGTAGACAGCTTGCCCTGCTCGAAGAGCGCACGGATTTCGGCAGAGGTATGTTCAAGAGCGGCGGCATCGTCGGGCGAGATATTTTGGGCGAGCGTGAGAAGGCGTGGCTGAAGGTGGTTGGCGTCGACGAAGGCGCGATACGCTTCCGTGGTGACAATGAAGCCAGGGGGAACGGCAAAACCAGCCCGGACGAGTTCGGCCAGGTTCGCGCCTTTACCCCCCGCGCGAGCGAGCGTGGCCTCAATGGATGAGAAGGGTAGCGTATAGCTGGACATTCTAGTCTCCTGTTGTATGTCTTAACTCCTTCTCTACAGCTTGCGAGAAGAAATCAAGCTGCAGCGAGGCGAAAGCTTCCGGTTGCTCCTCCCTCAGTAGATGTCCGGTGTCTGGAAGGAGTTCCAGTCGCACTACGCCCGGTATCTCCTGGTAAAGCTGATGCGCCCACTGAGGGCCGAAGTGCGGGTCATCTTGACCCCAGACGATCATCGTCGGACGCTGGAACTGCCGCAACCCGTCCAGCAGGTCAAGCGTGCAGCGCTGGTTCTGCGGGTCCAACTGGCCGGCCAGGAAGCGTTGCGTTTTCGTCCGTCGGTGACCATCGCTCAGGTTCACCCGGATATAGCCCTGGACCAGCTCGGGGGTCAACACCCGCGGGTCCGTTACGGTCGAGGCAGTAGCCAGAAGCAGTTCAAAAATGGCGAGGAAAGACCAGAGCCACAGGGTCAATGGGCCCAAGAAGGGTAGTTGGGTGAGGAGAATAAAAGGTTTCTCCTCGGCGGATGGCCAGTTGTCAAAGGCCTCGCAGTTGGCTAGCACCAGCCGGTCAACGTGTTCGGGATGCTCGGCGGCGATCAGTTGGGCTATTGCGCCCCCATGGTCATGGCCGACCAGATTGACCCGCTCCAGGCCGAGCGCATCGAGAAAACCGACCAGCATTGCTGCCTGAGCAGGCAGCGACCAGTCTGCCCCCAGCGCCGTCTCTGTATCACCCAATCCGAGCAAATCTGGAGCCAGACAGCGGAAGGTGCGGCTCAGACGGGGAATGACCT
>CAZDMM010000677.1:0-3023 GCA_964505845.1 uncultured Caldilineaceae bacterium | reverse complement strand
CTTCCGCCAGATGAACGACGAGAAAGGATAGCCATGGACGAGGACGACCGGTTTTCCTGTGCCTGCCTCGTAATATGCGACGCGGGCGTCAGCCACATGGACGAAGCGTTTGTTGAGCGAGAATGCATCGAGTTCCATCCAGAATTCCCTGTTTCTAAATGAAATACAGGCGTTAGCAAGGCAACATGCCCAACAGTGACTTCTCTGGGGAGTGCATAGTGGCCTTCACTCTACATAGGTCACTATCGCCCAGAGTGACGCCCCGAACGTAAGCACCTGCAAGATCACCCGCAGAGTCTGCCAGCGTTCGAAGCGATTGAACACTTCGGTTAACGTCCCTTCATCATTCTCGTAGCGCCGCTGGCTGAACATGAGGGGGGCGGCCTGGGTGGTGACAAGCGAGTGGAGAATCGAGAACAACGCCACCAGGTAGAGGGGCAGAGCATCTGTAAAACCGATTTTCTGGAAGAAGGCTGCTATCGCCGCCGCAATCGTCAACAACACTGCACCAATGCCAAGGCGAATACCAGACAAGGCCATTGCCAGGTCACTGGCTCGACTGTATAGGGAGTAGGCCACAGCTCCTTTCCGGTGACGTGCCGGTAACTGTTTGATTGACTGATCGAGACTAGCCCCGGCCAGGATTCCATTAAAGGCCGTCGCAGCGACCAGGAGGGTTAATGTTAGGTTAAACATACTCACCCCTTATTGTATATCGAAGCCTTTCACTTTCGAGTATAGCAGTGCATCGGAACGAAAGGAAGTGAAGTTTGTCCTAATTTTGAGTCCAACAAATGGAATAACTGAAAGCATGACAGATGTCATAGAGAATACCAGCCACGTCCACAAATTCGTTCGCGTCGGGGGCGAGGTGCAACCGTGCTGGATACTGTGGTCTGGGCTGCGGAAATGTTAAAGTAACAACTGGGCCTTCTGAATTTGACAGGCCTGAGGTTTACAACTAATACCAGAAATTAATTCAAAGCTTTTTGATTTAATTGTACAAAGCGAACTTTTTATGAATCAGGTGACCATTTTCGGAGACATTCATGCTAACCTGCCTGCTCTTGAAGCAGTTCAGGTAGATATGGCGGCGCGTGAATTATCCAATTTTTACTGCCTGAGAGATTTAGTTAGTTATGGCACATTTCCCTGCTGCCCTTCGGGCATGGCATGTGCCGACTTTGATGGGTAACAGGGGGTGGGGAACAGCAGCGATGATTGTGGGTGTGCCTATACCAATCCTGTAGCTGAGGCCTTGGGCAAACGCTCGATTGCCTGGACCAATGAGCATACCACCGAGGAAAACAAAACCTTCTTACGCCAATTGCTTCCGCAGATTCTTCTTCAGCTTGGCGAGATGAGCGTGGTATTGGTCCATGGCAGCCCGCGCCGCATCAGCGAGTACCTGTTTGAAGATCGCCCGGATCGGAGTTTGGAACGACTACTCGATATGGTTGAAGCCGATGTGCTGGTGTGTGGTCATACGCATATTCCTTACCATCGTATTTTGCCCAGTGGCCGGCACGTCGTCAATGCCGGGAGTGTGGGTAAACCCAAGGACGGCGATCCGCGAGCGTGCTACGTGATCTTGACTGGTCACAACCCCACCCTAGAGGTCAACTTTATCCGGGTCGCTTACGACGTGGAACGAGCAGCGCAGGCGATTGAAGCCAGCACGATGCCCCACGAATACGCCCAGATGCTCCGCACCGGCACCGGTTGAGCGCCAGACATTTGGTCCAAGAGAGGAAGTTAGCATGGCCAAGAATTTGACCGAGTGGCAGTTTCGCCTGGAAAAAGCGGCTGAGACGATGAAAGCTTTGGCCGATCCCTATCGGCTGCATATCCTCGACCTGTTGACTGAAGGTGAAGCTTGCCACAGTGAACTCAAGGAGCAGGTGGGCTTGCCCGCCAATTTGCTCTCCCATCACCTGCGGGTTTTGCGCCAGGCTGGATTGGTTCGCACCCGGCACGATACGATTGATGGCCGCTGGATTTACTATGCCGCTAACAAGGATAATCTTACTTACTGGCGGGCCTGGCTGGGGCAGTTCCTCGACCCGGCCCGGGTTCAAGCCCGCCCGGCTTTATGTGGCCCTGAAGGGCGGCAAGCTCCGGTGATCCTTCCTCGACCGGATGGAGTTGAGCATAAACGCAAACGCTTCGTTCTGTTTCTGTGCACCGGCAACTCTTGTCGCAGCCAGATGGCTGAGGCGATTGTCAATACCTGGCTCGCTGATGAATGGGCCGCTTTCTCGGCGGGCACAAGGCCGTCGAGAGTCTAGCCGAAATTGGGATTGATTGGCGGGGCCGGTCAGCCAAGCACGCCGATGAATTTCGGCAATTCCCTTTGATTTGATTGTGACATTATGTGATAACGCCAAAATGCATCATCCGGACTGGCTTGACCAGAGCCAGCCGGCTCCCGTTCACCTGGGTTTTCCTGACCCGGCCAGAGCCTCAGGCAGTGAAGCAGAAGTTCGGACCACCTTCCGCACCGTACGGAATGCGATAGTCGAACAGGTGCCCGCTCTCTTACAAAATGGCCCAACCTCCCCAATTGAAGGGAAGCTTGATTGACCAAAGATTTGGTGGAACTTGAGGAAAATCGTTTCCTCGGTATCCCTCATTCAGTTTTATCAAACTTAGCGACTCAATCAAACGAGGTAAACCATGTGTACGAACAAACCCAAAGTATTATTCCTATGCACAGGTAATTCAGCCCGCAGTCAGATGGCTGAGGCTTTTCTCAGAGCTTACGCCGGTGATAGATATGAAGCCCACAGCGCCGGTTTGTATCCAAAAGGTCTCAATCCCTATACCATACAGGTGATGGAGGAGAAGGGCATCCGCTTGGAAGGCCACCGGTCCAAAGATGTGAAAGAATACCTGGCCAACTCAACCTTTAGCTATTTTTTCACCGTTTGTAATCACGCCGAAGAGAACTGCCCCAAGGCCTTTTTGATGAGCGCGGGGCGACATTACCATTGGGACTTTGAAGACCCGGCCGCCTTTATCGG
>CAZDMM010000676.1:0-4559 GCA_964505845.1 uncultured Caldilineaceae bacterium | reverse complement strand
CTTGGAGAGGGGCGAGACATCCAGCGGGAAGGTGTGGATGAAGGTGGGGTTGACAATGGTCGGTTCCACATATTCGCCCAACAGCTCGCCCACCAATTTGCCCCAATTGGGCTGCGGCGAGACGTTCAATTTGAGCTTCTGGCATTCGGCCCACAGGGCTTTGACATCGCCGTAGGTTTCAAAAATGTCTATCTCGGTGTGCTGCTTGATAGCTTCGGCCAGGTTCAGCCGCCGCCAGGGTGGGGTCAAATCAACCTCTTTACCGTCAAAAACAATTTTGGTGCTGCCCAGTACAGCCTGGGCCACAGCAGCCACCAGATTTTCGGTCAGGCGCATCATGTCTTCGTAGTCAGCGTAGGCCCAGTAGCACTCCATCATAGTAAATTCTGGGTTGTGCCTGGTGCTGATGCCCTCGTTGCGGAAATCTTTGCAGATTTCGTACACCTTTTCAAAGCCGCCCACAATCAGCCGCTTGAGGTACAACTCATCGGCGATGCGCAGATAAAGCTTCATATCCAGGGCGTTGTGGTGGGTGGTAAAGGGTCGAGCCATCGCTCCGCCGTAGATGGGCTGGAGGGTGGGCGTCTCCACCTCTAAAAAGCCCTCGCCATCCAAAAACTGGCGCATGGCGCTGATGATTTTGCTGCGTTTGACAAAAATATCGCGCACCTCCGGGTTGGCAATCAAATCCAGGTAACGCTGCCGGTAGCGAATCTCGGTATCTTTGAGGCCGTGCCACTTTTCCGGCAGGGGATGGAGAGCTTTGGCGGCCAACTGAAAATCGGTCACGTGGACGGTGACTTCGCCGGTTTTGGTGCGGAAGAGATAGCCCTGAGCGGCGATAAAATCGCCCAAATCAAAATCTTTGTTAAACTGCTGGTACAGTTCCTCGCCCAGGTCATCCTTACGAAAGTAAAGCTGCAAACGACCGGCTCCATCCTCCAGGTGGGCAAAGGCGCTCTTGCCCATGTTGCGGATGCCCACCAGCCGGCCGGCTACGGCCACGTCAACCCGAGGCTTTTCTTCGCTGCCGGGCGGCAGGGCTGCTTCCGCCGCCTCGTACAATTGCACCGCTGTGGCGGTGGTGTGCTGCCGAGTTATGCGCGGCGGGTAGGGCAACTGGCCGCGCCGGGCAAAATTGGCTAACTTGTTCAACCGCTGCTCAACCTGTTCTCCGAAATTTTGAAAGTAACTGAGGTCTTGTTCCATATGATATATCTGCTCCAATCCATAATTCACGTAGCGGCGGGGCTTGCCCCCGCCTGGGCGACCGCAAGGGATCGCCCCTACCAGGGGCTAAAAATCTCCAAAAAATGCAAACAAAAGGCGGAGTCCCCTGGGGAGACTCCGCCTATTATGCACGGTTGCGGCGTTTGGCGCAAGCTACTCGATCTTGATCACCTTGAACACGATCTGCCCGTTGGGAGTCTCGGCCGTTACCACATCACCCTTTTTAGCGCCCAACAGAGCTTTGCCAATGGGCGACTCGTTGGAGATGCGGCCATTGAGCGGATCGGCTTCGGCTGACCCGACGATGTGATAAGTCTCCGCGTCAAAGCCTTCTTCTACCACCGTCACTTTGTGGCCTACCCCCACCCGGTCGGCATTACCGTTTTGCTCAATCAAAACGGCCTCGCGCAGTTGAGCCTCGATGGTTTGGATGCGCCCTTCCAGGAAAGCCTGGCTCAACTTGGCCTCGTCATAGGCTGAGTTCTCGCTGATGTCCCCTTCTTCTTTGGCCGATTGGATGGCGGCAGCAACTTCCTTGCGGCGGACATTGACCAAGAAATCCAGTTCTTCTTCTAGTTTCTTTTTGCCTTCAAATGTTAGGTAGATTGGTTTATCTGCCATTTACAATGTTCCCTTCGCTTCAACCAAAATTATAACAAAAATGTTTATTAGACAACCTTGTCCGGTGAATTAGAGTCTGGTGAAGCTGTTCGTTTTCCCTTCCTCAAATGTCACACAACTACATAAAAAAATAGAGACCTCGAACGGGTCTCACTTACGGCAATCTGGGCGCGCTTAATTTACCGTAATTATACCCGAGAAATTTTATTTTGTAAAGACCTTCTGTAAACCTTTTTTCCTACCCTATGCCGGGTTTGGCGGGTGATCATTGTTTATCGGCCACCCTTCCAAATTCGCTTATTATACGAATCAATCCAGCGAAACCTTCAAATCACGCATGAGGCTTTCCCAACGCTCCAGCCGCACCCGGGTTTGCTCGGCCAGGGCCACAAAAATAGCCTGCGAGTCGGCGTCGTGCTTCATCTCTTTGATGTGGATACCATACCATTCAAGCTGATGTTTTAAACCGTGTCGCACAAATTTCAACTGGGCTTCCAGCCCTCTTTGGTTGTACGACTGGCGCAGCAGTTTCTCTCCAGCCTCATCCAGGGCTTGATCTGGTAGAGCGTGGCCCAACTGGCGCAAGCGACTGGAAACCCGCGCAATGCCTTCTTGCAAATCCTCTTTAGCCAGAGACAGAGCCGACTTGAAGTAAGGACTCTCGTTGCTTTTATGATACTCGCGCACAACGGCTAATTGAGCCAATTGATTTTTGAGATTTTGCGTCAGCAAGATTACGGTAGAGTCTGGCATAGCTCACCCAATCCCGGAGAATAAGTCGCTTTCTTTGCCGGCAGCCCCGACGACGGGGGTGATGTCTTCCCGGCAGTAGGCCAAAATGAAGGTTTCTTGCCAAAACCAGGGAAAGTCGTCGGCGGCAAAATCGTCTCGCAGGTAAGGGCTGGTTGGATCAATCTGGCTGGCGTGACAGCGCACGCCGGCCAGCTTCTTATCAACATAAGCGCGCACATCCACTATGGTGGTAATTTGCTCCATCGGGTAGCCGACAAACGGGAACGGTACGTCATCAATCGGCACAGCCGTTCGCCCGGTTGTCTTTTCAATGGCCGCGATAGAATCTTGCGGCACAGCCCGGTGATAAACTTTAGCCACACGCTGGGCAGGACCGGCCTCCGGCCAGCGCTCCGGTTGGGCGGCCAACTGCACGGCGGCGGTGACCCAGCGATGCACCGCCAGGTGGTCGTAATGGCCATAAATTCCCTCCGGCCCAAAGGAGATGACCACCTGCGGTTGGTACTGCCGCAACAGCTTGACAATTTTGAACACGGCCAGGCTCTGCGGCGCGACGGTAGTTTGTCCATCCATAAAACCCAGCAGGTGCAGATGGTGAACGCCGTAGCTGGCGCAGGCGCGGCGCAATTCCCGCTCACGCCAGGCCCCCATCGGCTGGGTTAGTTGAACAGCGGGGTTGGCTACCTGGCCGGCCTCGCCCAGGGTAGCCATCACCAGATGTACTTCCACCCCTGCGTCAGCATATTTGCTCAACACGCCACCTGTGCCAAAGGCTTCATCATCGGGGTGGGCAAAAATTGCCATCAAGGTTAATTTATCGGTCACAAGTCTACACCAATAGATAAAATGTGGTGATGTTTTATCAATGTATAGAACATACGTTCTATACAACCAGTATAACACCAAATATAATTTAAGTCAAAGCAGCCAGCTTATCTGTGCAAAATTATTTGGCAAACCTTCCCGGAAGCTCCAAATATGTCTCAAAATTGGGCGGGGGCAGCTTCCGGGAAGATGAGACTTTAACCATGCCATGGCTTATCGTGCCTAAAAAATTATGGCATTGCACCCCGGCAATGCCAACAATAAACCTGATTCCTGTGAATAAGATTAATTCAACCCGACTATTTGCTTACACTAGCCTAACTCGACCGATGGTACACCTCGTCCATCACTTCGGCCAGGTCTTCAAGGCGCTGCACCTGCTCCGAAATCTCGCTCTGCAGCCGGTTGACGCGGTTGCCTTCTTCATCTTTGCTGCCCACCAGGAGCAGTTGGGAGTAGATGGTGCCCAATGAGGAGATGGTGCTGTCCAATTGGTAGTGGGCTTTTTCCATGTTGTCGTCCAGGCTTTGCAGGGTTTGCAGTTGGCGCTTTTTATCGGCGATGGTGCGCTGAAGCTGCTGGCTCACCTCCGGGCTGTCTTCCAGGGCGAGCTTTCCTTCCAGGGTGCGGATTTCCTTGGGCACCCGCTCCAGGTCTTGCCGGATGACGGAGTTCAACTCAAAGCGGTCAATGCGTTTGGCCAGATCATAAACGGCTTGCAGCCAGTGGGTTACTTCTTGGGTGGTGCGCTCAAAGCGGTTGCGCATAGAAACTTCGGGCGATTTGTTAACGGTGGTGTCAATCAGCTCCCAATATTTGAGGGCTTCGTTAACTTTGGCCCGGATAGCAGGGTTTTGAATGGTTTCAGAGTTAAATTCCACCTTGGGCCGCAACATCTCGGCCACCACTTTGGCGTGGCTTTTTTCATTGTTGGCGGCCAGATAGATCAGGATAACTTGAGCGATTAACCAGACGATAAAAACCGGCGCCGCTAACAGCCAGCTAAAAAATATGCCTAAAAAGCCGGAAACGACAATATTGCCCCCCAAAGAAACAGCGCTGGCAAAACCATAGATAGCTCGCTCCCAAATGGTCTTTTTGATAGAAGGGTCTTGCAGCCAGTCTTTGCC
>CAZDMM010000675.1:0-4562 GCA_964505845.1 uncultured Caldilineaceae bacterium | reverse complement strand
CCTGGCCGATCTGGCCGGCGAAGTTGGCCTGGATCGCGCCGAATTTTTGGCCGCCGTACAAAGCGGCGCCTATGCCGCCCAGGTGGATGCGGATGTAGCTCAAGCGCAGCGGTATGGCTTGCAGGGCGTTCCGGCCACCATTATTGAGGATAAATATTTAGTCTCCGGGGCGCAGCCGCTGGAAGTGTGGCAAGACGTGGTGCGGCAGGTTAAAGAGCGAATGAGTGAATCAGCGCATGGTGAATAAGCGAATAGCGCAAAAAATTTCCTCCCTCTGCCCTCTGCCTTCAGCCTTTGTCCTTCGTATGGTGTTCTCTGCCTTACTCCTGACCCTGCTGTTTCTCACTGCGCCATACCTGAACGCCCAAACCGAGGCTAATGTTAACCATGCCGGTTTTCCGGCGGTTGACCCGCCGGCGCAGCCGCCCAACCCGCCGCCGTTCAGGCTGCCCTTTGCCGCGCCGCCGGGGCCGGATACCTGGCTGCTGGGCCAGCCTTACGGCAACACGGTCGGCGCTTATTTTCAACGTACCATCTTTTATCAGGCCGGGCAGGGCTTGCACTTTGGTTTGGATTTCAGCGCGCCCTGCGGTACAGAAGTCGTCGCTATCGGGGATGGTATTGTCAGCGAGATTGACAAACACGGTTCGCCGCCCCACAGCCTGATGATTGACCACCCCAACGGCTACAGTTCTTTATACGGCCATTTGCTAGAAAAATCTACCCACACACCGGGCACGCCGGTTAAACAGGGCCAGGTCATCGCTCTCTCCGGCGACTCTTTTGGCACCTGCCGCTCGGCTCCTCACCTGCACCTGGAAATCCGCAATAACTACCACAACCTGGCTTACAACCCGGTACTACTGATTCAAGCCGATTGGGATAGCTTGACCCTCATCGGCGGTTTCAATCGCGGCTTTGAACGCGACTTGACCAACCCCCGCCGCTGGCAAACCATTCAAGACCAGCCGGACGTACAATTTGGCGGCGCTTTGCTCAATGAGTATGCCCAACCCTGGCCGCCCGACCAGGGAGGACGCTGATGCGCGGGAAAGACAGCCGACAGCGGACGGCGGACCGCAGGGGAGCAGGGGGGCAGGGGGGCAGGGGTGAAAAATCTCCCCTGCTCTCTTGCTCCCCTGCCCTTCTGCTTATGCTGATAATTCTCATGGCGCTTATGGCTTACGCCGGCCCTTTGGCAGCGCCGGAACCGGCGGTCTCAATTACCAATACGCCAATTACCTCATCAACCCCGACCTTGCGCCAATTGACCCAGGGCGGCTGCTGTGTCCAGCCCACCTTCTCGCCCGGCGGGCAGGAGGTTCTCTTCATTGATAAACCCGATCCTGAGACACCGGTGGGGGTTTATGCCGTTGACTGGACCAGGCCGCAGACTCCAGCATTGCGGGAAGATGTCATCGGCTTTCGCAGCCCGGACCGCACCATTGTCGCCACCATAGCGGGTGATCAGGCCAATTTTGTCAACGAAACCAGCGGCGATAGCTGGACGGTTAACACCGGCGGCAACTGGCCGCGTATCTCGCCGGATAATCGGCTGGTGTTGTGGGTGGCCGCCGACCAGGAAGGCCCTTACGACCGGCGGCAAAGCGATGTCTGGCTGGCCGACCTGGATGGCAGCAGCGCCCAAAAAATCCTCACCTTCTTTGGCGGCGGCTTTGCCGGCTGGTTTCCCGACAGCCGGCGGGCGCTGTTTACCGGCCGGGACAACCCCAACGCCGAAGAAGTGACCTTGTTTGTTTATGATGTCAAGCAGGAACGCCGCACCAATTTATTTACCCACAAACGGCTGCGCGGCGGCGATATTTCGCCTGGCGGTAGTTGGGTGGCCTTTTTCATCACCTTTGCCGATGACCCTGCGGAAAACGGTCTGTGGCTGGCTGCCTCTGACGGCGCAACCAGGCGCCGGCTGGATTTGCCGCGCTTTGGCGGCTATCGCTGGCAAAACGATACCACCCTGCTGTTTGTCCCCATGCGTGAGCCGGCAGAAGAAAGCATGCAGCTCTGGGCCGTTGCCGCCTCAACCGGCCAATACCGGGCCTTAACCGACCCGACCCGGTTATCGCTTTCCATTTCCAATGGCGATTGGGATGTATCGCCCGACGGCAGAGCTATAGTTTTTGTGAGCAGCGCCGATAATAATATCTGGCTCATGACCCTCCCGTGAAGGTTAACAGGACAAAAGTTCCCTAGACATAAAGCCCCTTTTTTAATACAATTAGTATACCTGTATCACTAGCCCTCAAACTCGAATCTCGCTGGTCTTAGGAAAATATGTCCTGGCGCTATACCCCTTACATTCTCCCGCTGCTTGCCGCTGCCCTCATCTCGATGGCTCTGGCTTTATATGCCTGGCGACGACGCAGTGTGCCGGGGGCGACCGCTTTTGTCATCCTCTCAGCCACCCTGAGCCTGTGGTCATTGGGGTATGCCCTGGAGATAGGCGTGGTAGACCTAGCCGCCAAAGTCTTTTGGGCTAAAATCCAATATATCGGCATTGTGATTGTAACCCCAGCCTGGCTGGCTTTTGCCCTGCAATATACCAATCGTGCTGAATGGTTAACCCGCCGCAACTTGCTGCTGCTGGCTATCATCCCCCTGATTACCTTAAGCCTCACCTGGACCACCGAGATACACGGCCTGATCTGGCCAGCTTATCGCCTGGATTCACATGGGCCATTTTTAGCCCTTGAGGTAAGCCACGGCTTCTGGTTTTGGGTTCATTCTGCCTACTCTTACGGCATGCTCCTGGCCGGCAGCATTTTGATGATCAAGATGCTGCTTGATTTTCCCCACCTGTACCGGCAGCAAGCCGCCCTGCTTTTAGTCGCAATCAGCACGCCATGGGCCGGAAATGGCTTGTACCTGGCGGGATTGACGCCTATTCCTAATTTTGACCCAACCCCCCTGGCCTTTACCGTAACCGGCATCCTGTTGTGGTGGAATCTCTGGCGACTCCGGCTGTTAGAACTGGCGCCGGTGGCCCGCCGGGCGGTGGTAGATAGCATGAAGGAAGGGGTCATCGTGCTGGATGCCCAACACCGCATTGTGGACCTGAACCCGGCTGCACAGCAGCTTATGGACTGCACGCCGCTGCAGGCGCTGGGCAAAACCCCGGCCCAAATTTTGGCCGATTGGCCTGACCTCAGAGATATTACTGAGGGAGCGTTGGAGATTAGCTTGAAGAGTAGTTCAGATTGGCGAGATATTGAGCTAAACATTTCGCCTTTGTATACCCGCCCCCATCACCTGCAGGGCCGCCTGATGGTTTTGCGCGATATTACCGCCCGCAAACAGGCCGAAGAAGCGCTCCGCATCATGGCTACCGAAAATCTGCGCCTGGCCCGGGCTATCGCCGCTGCCTCCGACGGCATCATCATCACCGACCCACACCGGTTTGACAACCCCATTATCTATGCGAATCCCGCTTTTGAGCGCATTACCGGTTACACCCTCAAAGAGGTGATAGGGCACAACTGCCGCTTCCTGGAAGGGCCGGAGACGAACCCTGACACTATTGATAAAATCCGCCAGGGCATCGCCGCCCACGAAGAAGTACAGGCCATCTTGCTGAGCTATAAAAAAGATGGGCAAACTTTTTGGAATGAGCTAAAAATTTCACCGGTTTTTTCTAGCCAGGGTTTTCTGCTTTACTTTATCTGGATTCAAACCGACATCACCCCACGCAAATTGGCCGAGGAAGCCTTGCAGACCAGCGAAGCGCGCCACCGCATGTTGGCCGAAAATGTCAACGATATGATTTCCAGACATTCCACCGATCTTGTTTGCCAGTATGTTTCACCGGCGTGTCGCATTTTGCTGGGCTATGACCCGGCAGAACTGGTCGGCCATTCACCCTTTGAGATTTTCCACCCTGATGATGTTGCTGTTGTCAATGCTGCTTTTGCCGATTTGTTGACTACCCCTGATACTTTTATCGGTAGCTACCGCATCCGGCACAAGGACGGGCATTATATTTGGTTTGAAACCAGCGCCCGCTCTATCCGCCATCCTGACACCGGTGAGGTGGCCGAAGTGATTGCGGTTTCTCGAGATATTACCGGGCGCAAACGGGCCGAAGAAGCCCTGGCCCTGGCCCGTGATCAAGCCCTGGCCGCCAGTAATCTCAAAAGCCAACTCCTGGCTAATGTTAGCCATGATGTGCGCACCCCGCTCAACGGCATCCTGGGCTATGCCGAGATGCTGCAAGAGGGGGTCTTTGAGCCGCTCACCCCCCCTCAGCGCGAAGCTACCCAAGAAATTGTTGAAAGCGCCCGGCAGTTGCTCGGCTTAATCAGCAATCTCCTGGATCAGGCCCGGATTGAAGCCGGAAAATTGGCCCTGGATGTTGGCCCCTTTGCGCCTCAAGATTTGCTGGACGCCATGCACACCTCCCTGGGGCGGCTGGCCCAACGCCGGCAGATCACTCTGGCCGGCCAGGTTGCCTCAAACCTACCCACCACCGTTATCGGCGACCGGGAGAGAATCCAGCAAATTCTCTTTAACCTGGTGAGCAACGCCCTCAAATTTACCGAGCAGGGCGT
>CAZDMM010000674.1:0-4566 GCA_964505845.1 uncultured Caldilineaceae bacterium | reverse complement strand
AACTATTTTTGACCATTATGACTGTATGCTCAAAGCCAAGCGGCAACTTTCGGTCAGTTGGATGGGCATCCCTTCGTTTGGCAAAATGCACATCCCCAGTTGCGATTTTTCTTCGATGATTTCGACGGATTTCTTTATCGAGTTTAGCCTGCCGCTGCTCCGCCGCGAAACTGCCCATACCACTCACAACATTTACCACGTGGATGGCAAGGGTGTGGCTAGGCATCTTGACCTAATCCTGAACGAGCCGGGTGTCCAGGCCATTCAGTGGGTTCAGGGTGTGGGCGATGACCAGCCCATCTTGCAGTGGATTCCGCTGATTAAGAAGATTCAGGCCAAAAAGCCGGTCATCGTAGATTTGCAGCCGCATGAACTTGAGCCGTTTATCGAGCAGATGAAGCCGGAAGGCTTATTCTTGTGGATTGCCACCACGAGTGAAGAGGAGGAATTAGCCATTATCAAACGCCTGGAGAGATGGGTAGCTACTCAAAAACATAATCAATCTGGGGCCCCTTCTCTTGTAACAGAGAGAAGGGGCCAGCTTAAAAATTAGTTGTTCTATAGAGTAAGCGGCAGTTATCCCATGTCCACACCGAGACAGGTGACCATCAGACAGGTAGCGGAAAGAGCAGGCGTTTCGACACAAACTGTGTCGCGCGTTCTGAACAATCGCCCGGATGTTGCCGCCCAGACACGTGAGCTTGTCCAGAAGGTGATTGATCAACTTGATTACAAGCCCAGTGCTCTGGCTCGAAGTTTAATTCGGCGGCGCAGCCTGACCTTGGGCGTTGTCATTGCCGAGTTGGGTCAATATGGCCCGATGCGCCGCCTGCTGGGCATGGAACAGGCCGCCACCGAATGTGGCTACCGGCTGCATTTGAGCCTGGTGCACCAACCTGAAATGAATCACGGCGACCAAATTCTGGATGAACTGCTGGCCTGGCATGTGGATGGGATTGTGTGGGCCATCCCCGAAATTGGTCACAATCGCAACTGGCTCATGCGTAAAGCCTCGCAACTGCCGGTGCCGGTGATGCTGGTAAATGAGCAGCCCTTGTTCAGTGAGCATGCCGTTTCAATTGACAACCGGGCCGGCGGCCTGCTGGCAACCCAACATTTGTTATCCCAGGGGTACCGGCATATTGGGACGATTACCGGGCCGTTAAACTGGGCGGTGGCGCAGCAGCGCATGTTAGGCTGGCAGGAGGCTTTATCCGGTTACCAGGAGCGTTACATGCTTGAGGGCGACTGGTCGGCTGCCAGCGGCGAGTCTGGTTTGTATCAACTGTGCCGGCAGTATCCCGAAATGGATGCGGTATTTGTCGGTAACGACCAGATGGCCCTGGGAGTGCTGCAAGCGGCGCTCCAGATGGGTTTGCGAGTCCCTCAAGATTTGGGAGTAATCGGTTTTGATAATATCCCGGAAGCAGCTTATTTTTACCCTCCCCTCACCACTATCCGCCACAAATTAACGGACCAGGGCCGGATCGCGGTGCAGCAATTGGTTGAAATGATTGAGGCCAGACGGAGCAAAAACATGTTGTCGCCCGAAGCGATCATTTTGCAGCCGGAACTGGTCGTTAGAAAAAGCTCGGTTAGAAGTGCCGGTGAAGTTGGTAATTAGTAATTGGAGATTACGCTCGTTTTGCGCGCCTTTGGCAAATTACCAATTACTAATTTCCAATCTCCAATCCCTATTTTTTAAGGAGTGTAACCTATGAATAACAAACCAGTTTTAGGAGTTATTGTTGGCAATCGGGGGTTTTTCCCGGATCATTTATGTGACGCCGGACGCCAGACTATCCTTAAGGTGCTGGGCGAAGAAGGCATCAAGGCAGTTGCCCTCACGTCGGCGGATACGCCCTTTGGCAGCATCGAAAGCCTGGCCGACGCCCAAAAATGCGCCGACCTGTTCAAACAGCATGCCGCCGAAATTGACGGCATCCTGGTCACGCTGCCCAATTTTGGCGATGAGCGGGCCATTGCCAATGCCTTGCGCTGGGCTAACCTGAATGTGCCGGTCTTAATTCATGCTTTTGCCGATGACGCCACCAAAATGACCATCGCCGACCGGCGCGATTCCTTCTGCGGTAAAATGTCGGCCTGCAACAACCTGCGCCAGTACGGCATCAAATTCTCGCTGACCACCCTGCACACGGTTGACCCCGAAAGCCAGAGCTTCCGGGCCGACCTGCACCGCTTTGTGAGCACCTGCCGGGTGGTGCGGGGCCTACGCAATGCCCGTCTGGGCGCGCTGGGCGCCAGGCCGGCCGCCTTTAATACCGTGCGCTACAGCGAAAAGCTGCTGGAACGCAGCGGCATCTCGGTTGAAACGCTGGACCTGTCGGAGGCGTTTGGCCGGATTAATCGCCTGAGCAACGACGAGCCGGCGGTGCGCAGCAAGCTGGATGAAATTACCGCCTATATCCCCACCAAAGGCATCCCCCAGGACTCGCTCTTTAAAATGGCTAAATTGGGGGTGGTGGTGGACCGCTGGATGAGCGACCAAAACCTGGTCGCCAGCGCCATTCAATGCTGGACCTCCATGGAAGAGTTTTTTGGCGTGGTTCCCTGCACGTTGATGAGCATCATGAGCAATAAGTTGATGCCGTCGGCCTGCGAAACCGATATTGCCGGGGTGGTCG
The DNA here is from genome assembly GCA_964505845.1 of uncultured Caldilineaceae bacterium. Lineage (GTDB taxonomy): Bacteria > Chloroflexota > Anaerolineae > 4572-78 > J111 > DSQQ01. Next base: position 1,921 of record CAZDMM010000674.1, on the reverse strand, counting down.
GCATGTATGCCCTGGCCCTGGCCTCCCAAAAACCCAGCGCCCTGGTGGATTGGAACAACAACTATGGCGACGACCCGGACAAGGGCGTTATCTTCCACTGCTCCAACCTGCCCAAGGCCGTTTTTACCAACCAGAACGACGCCGGGCTAATTTCGCCGGACGACATTCCGGTGATGGATTACCAGGAAATCATCGCCGGGACGGTGGGCAAAGAAAACACCTTTGGCACCGTGGTAGGCCGCATGCGGGCCGAGCCGTTTACCTACTGCCGCGTGTCCACCGATGATCTCAGCGGCAAGATCGGCGCCTACGTGGGCGAGGGTGAACTGACCAACGACCCACTCCGCACCTTTGGCGGCTACGGGGTGGTGCGCGTGCCGAATCTGCAAGGGCTGCTGCGCTACATCTGCGAGAACGGTTTTGAGCATCACACCGCTGTCAACCTGTCTCAAACCGCCGCCGCCGTCAACGAAGCGTTGGGCAAGTATTTAGGTTGGGAAGTTTATTACCACCGCTAACTGTGTTTGGATAAATTTTCCTCTAATATCGTGTTGCGTATTGCGTGTTCCGTTTTTTACGCAACACGCAACACGCTTATGATGGACAAAACTTTTCTGAGGGACTATAAGGGCTTCGCTTCATAAGGAGTTGAAGATGAATCAAAACGATATCCCACAAGCAATTAAGAGCGGAAAGACCATTCTTGGCATCGAGTTCGGCTCAACTCGCATCAAGGCGGTGTTGATCGGTGAGGATCATGCGCCAATCGCCTCGGGCAGCCATGAGTGGGAAAACCAATACGAAAACGGTATCTGGACCTACAGGCTTGAAGATGTTTGGACAGGCTTGCAGGAAAGCTATCGGCAGCTTAACGACGAGGTTGTTAAGAATTACAACATCCCCCTCCAAACCATTGGCGCAATCGGTTTCAGCGGCATGATGCACGGCTATTTGGTATTCGATAGGGACGAAAATTTACTCGTCCCGTTTCGGACATGGCGAAACACCATCACCGGGCAGGCAGCCCAGGAACTTACAGAACTGTTCCAATTTGCCATTCCCCAACGTTGGAGCATTGCCCACCTCCATCAGGCGATATTGAACAAGGAGAGCCATATCAACGATATCAGCTATCTCACGACGCTGGCCGGCTATGTCCATTGGAAATTGACGGGGCAAAAGGTGTTGGGCATTGGCGAAGCATCGGGCATGTTCCCTATTGACAGCAAGACCAACGACTACGATGGCGGCAAGATCAAGCTATTCAACGAACGGCTTAAAGCAGAAAACATCTCCTGGAAACTCCAAGACATCCTGCCCAAAGTTCTGGCAGCCGGAGAGGCTGCGGGCGTTCTGACCGAAGCAGGCGCAAAACTGCTTGATCCCACGGGGCAGTTACAAGCGGGGATTCCGCTCTGTCCGCCGGAGGGTGACGCCGGCACCGGCATGGTGGCGACGAACAGTGTTGGAGAGCGAACGGGCAATGTATCCGCCGGAACATCGGTTTTTGCCATGATCGTTTTGGAGGAGCCGCTGTCAAAGCTCTATCCCGAGATTGACATGGTGACAACGCCCGCGGGCAAGCCTGTGGCCATGGTTCACAGCAACAACTGCACCTCCGATCTCAATGCCTGGGTTGACCTGTTCCAGGAATTTGCACAGGGGCTGGGGGTGGAGGTGAGCGAATCCAGGCTGTTTGAAATATTGTATACTAAGGGGCTGGCCGGCGATGCGGACGGCGGCGGGCTGCTCGCATACAATTACTTTGCGGGCGAACACATCACGCACCTTGAAGCGGGGCGTCCCCTGTTCGTCCGTACCCCCGAAAGCCGCTTCACGCTGGCGAACTTCATGCGGGTGCATCTGTTCTCGGCGCTCGGCGCATTGAAGCTTGGGTTGGACATCCTCTTTGAACAGGAGC
>CAZDMM010000673.1:0-4575 GCA_964505845.1 uncultured Caldilineaceae bacterium | reverse complement strand
TTTTTCCTCGTTGCGAAACTGAGTTTCGCAACGCACTTGGGTATCCAAACTTAGTTTGGACACCAGTCTAAAATTGATGATTTTGGAGGAAGCGCATGTCACCCCAAGCTGAGACGCTTTTAGTCCGCGGCCGCTGGCTTTTCCCCGGCGGGACTGAGCCAGACAGGGTCATTGCCGATGGCGCGTTAGCTATACAAGATGACCGCATTGTGGAAGTCGGCCCCTGGCCCGACCTGCGCGGGCGTTATTCTCCTGCCTGGGTGCTTGGCTCCGAGAACCACGCCGTGCTGCCCGGATTCATCAACGCTCACCACCACAGTTCCGGGGCGACGACCATCCAGCACGGCATCCCCGACCAAGTGTTGGAACCCTGGCTGCTGGATTTGGCCCGCCGCCGCCGGGCCGACCCTTACCTGACGACGCAACTGGCCGCCGCCCGGCTGCTACGCAGCGGTGTGACCAACGTGGTGGATGTCCACTCCGGCGGAGGCCGCCCGGAAGCTTTTGCCGCCGGCATCGAAGGGCCGCTGCGGGCCTACGACCAGGCCGGTATCCGGGTCGCCTTTGCCGTAGGTCTGAGCGAGCAAAGTTACCTGGTCTGGGGCGATGATGCGGCCTTTTTTGACGCGCTGCCGCCCCAGGTGCAGGCGCTGGCCCGCCTGGAACTGCCCGGCCCCGGCGAAACCAACGCCGACGATTACTTTGCCATTTTTGATGACTTCTGGCGGCGCTATGCCAGTCATCCCCGCCTCAAGTTGTGGTTTGCGCCGCCCGGCCCGCAGTGGGTGTCAGCAGCCTTTATGCGCCGCATCGTCGCGGCCGCCGAGCAGTATGATACCTACATTCAAACTCACCTGGCCGAGTCGCTCTACGAGAAATATTACGGGCCGCGTGCGCACGGCCTGCCCAATGTCCACTATTTTCAGCAGCTTGGCGCTCTCAGCCCGCGCCTCTCCTTTGCCCACGGCGTCTGGCTGACCGAGCCGGAGCTGGAACTTTTGGCGGCTACGGGCGCGGCAGTCAGCCACAACCCCAGCTCCAACTTACGGCTGCGGGCGGGCATCGCCCCACTCAATGGCATGCTGGCCGCCGGGGTGACGGTGGCCCTGGGCATGGATGGCTTCGGCCTCAATGATAATGAGGACATGTGGCAGGAGATGCGCCTGGCCCTGCGGCTGCATCGCACGCCCCAGCTTGACGGCCCGGCCCCGACTCCGGCGGACATCTTCCGGCTGGCGACGCACGGCGGGGCAACGCTGCTGCGGGCGGCGGGCCAACAGGGGGCGCTCGCCGCCGGTTATCTGGCCGATGTGGTGCTGCTCAAACTCGACCACATCACCTGGCCCTGGGTGGCCCCGGAGGCTGACCCCTTGACGCTTCTGCTGTACCGCGCTGCCGCCAGCGACGTGGACACGGTACTGGTGGGCGGCCGGGTAGTGGTCGAAAATGGGCGAGTGACCACCCTGGATGAGGCCGCCGTAGGCCAGGAGTTGGCCGCCAGCCTCAGCCGCCAGCCTTACCCCGCCGACCAGGCCGCGATGGTGGAGGCGCTGATGCCCCACGTTATCAAATATTATCAGGATTGGCAGTTGCCGCCGTTGGAGCCGTATACGGCCTATAACTCGCGGGGTTGAGCGAGTAAAAAAGGAGATTGGAGATTGATTGACCAATCTCCAATCTCTAATCTCACATCGGAAGAACCTATCAAACTAAAGGAGATTTCATCTATGACCACCAACACCATGATTGCCCAGGTTGAGAGCCTGCCGGCGATGATCCGGGAGGAGTTGGATAACCTTGACCACAAGGTGCGCCGCTTGCTTGACCACAACGAATGTTACTCGGTGAAGCGGATTGTCACCACCGGCTGCGGCGACTCTCACATGGCCAGCGTTGCCACCGAGTTGGCCTTTGAAGAGCTGGCCGGCATCCCCACCGAGCCGATGACCGCCATGCACGCGGCCCGCTACGGCTTGACCTACCAGCCCAAAGATTTTGCCCGCAACCCGCTGGTTTTGGGCATCTCCGTCTCCGGGGGCGTGGCCCGCACCCGCGAGGCGGTGAGCATTGCCCGCGCCGAGGGGGCGCTGACCGTGGCTGTCACCGCGACGCCCGGCTCGCCGCTGGCCCAGGCCGCCGAAAAGGTACTGGATTGCTCGGCGCCCGACTTTCCCTTTGCGCCGGGGGTACGCTCCTATCGCATGTCGCTGTTGGCCCTGTATTTGCTGGCTATCCGGCTGGCTGAGGTGCGCGGCCGCATGACCCAGGATGAGGCCAACGGCTTGCGCCGGGAACTCAAAGGCACGGCAGATGCCATCGAGGCCACCATTGAGGCTACCAACCGGCGCAGCCGGGAACTGGCCGAGGCCGTGGCCGATCAGAAGGATTTTGTGTACATTGCCGATGGGCCAAACTTGGCTACGGCCCTGTTCAGCGCGGCCAAAATGTTGGAGGCGGCGGGTCGGCATGCTATGGGGCAGGATACCGAAGAGTGGGCGCACCTGCAATATTTTGTCAATGTGGACACCAAAACCCCCACCTTTTTGATTTCACCGGGCGGCCGGGGGCATGGCCGGGCGGCCGAGCTGGTCGAGCCGATCAAGCGGGTGGGCCGCACCTTTGTGGCCGTCGTGCCGCAGGGCGATCAAGCCATCGCGCCCCAGGCCGACTGGGTGTTACCGGTGGTGGGCCAGGTGCGAGAAATCTTTACGCCGATGGTTTACGCCGTCGCCGGGGAACTGTTTTCGGCTCACTTGGCCGATGTGGTCGGCGAGCCGTTCTTCCGCGCCTTCAGCGGCCCCTACGACGCCGAGGGCGGCAATACCATTCGCAGCAGCCGGGTGATTGACCGAAGTGAGCTATAAGCATTTCGCTTTTGCATGGGCAACTTTTGTTTATCCAATTTACGATTTACGATTTTCGATTTACGATTAGGGCCGAATATTAAGCTTTTCTAATCGTAAATCGTCAATCTGAAATCGTAAATCGGTCATCACCATTCCCACTCCCTGGCGCGGCCCTGGGCTTTGATAAAGGCGACCGTCTCGGCGTAGCTGCGGAGGCCGGCGGTAGCGCCAAGTTGAGAGGTGCAGAGCGCGCCAACGGCATTGGCCAAGGTGGCGGCTTGCTCCACCGGCCAGCCGCGGGCCAGGCCGTACAGCAGCGCCCCGGCAAAGGAGTCGCCCGCGCCGGTGGTGTCAACGGCCTGCACCGTAAAGGGTGGCAGATGGCCTTGCCAGGCGGGGCTGAGCACGTAAGCCCCGTCGCGGCCCAGTTTGATGGCGACCACCTGCGGCCCTTCCGCCGCCAACTGCTGCGCCGCCTTGACCGGGTCCGAGGTGCCGGTCAGTTGCTCGGTTTCGGGGGCGTTGGCCATAAAAATGTCTACCCAGGGGAACAGCGGCGCGACTCGGCCCCACCAGCGGCCGGTGCTGTCAAAGGAGACATCCACCGAAACAATGACCTGCTGGCGGCGAACTTGTTGCAGCGTGTGGGGCAAATGGGCAATGTTGAGCGCCCCACCGATATGCAGATAGTCGCCGGGGGAGAGATTGTCCAAATCGCCCGCTTCTGAGAGTAGTTTGGCGTTGGCCCCGGCGGTGAGGATAAAGGAACGCTCGCCGTCGGGGTGGACTGAGACAATGCAAATACCGCTGGGTTGGCCGGGGGTGACGTTGAGCCGGGAGGTGTTGACGCTCAGCCCGTGCAGCTCCCGGCTGATGAGCTGCCCGGCAAAATCATCGCCCAGGTAGCCGATGAGTCCCACCGGCTGGCCGCCCAACTTGGCAATCGTCACCGCCGGGTTCATGGCCACGCCGCCCAGGGTAAAGCGGATGTCATCCACCCAAATCAAGCCGGCGTGCTCCGGCCAGGCGTCAACCGTTTGGGTCATAATATCTAAATTGATATAGCCGTAAGACCAGATGGTGGGCAGCAACGTGATTATCCGGGGAGTGGTGATGAGTGATTGGTGATTGGTAATTAGTGATTAGTGATTGGAGATGGGTAATTACTAATCTCCAATCTCCAATTACCAATTACCTCTTCCAAAAGGAGTATAACGACGATGAAAGTTATCCGCAAAGACGAAGTAGAGGTACAGCAAGGGTCAACCTTTACCAAAACCACCTTTTTGCAGCGCATGCTGGAGATGCAGCAGCCGGGCGGCATGGGGCTGACTGTGGTGACGTTTGAAGACGGCTCGGTGACCCACTGGCACGAGCATCCCGGCGAGCAGTTTCTCTCCATTTTGGAAGGCGAGGGGCGGGTCGGTACGGAAACCGAGGAGTTTTTGGTGCAGGCCGGAGATGTGGTCTATGCCCCGCCCGGCGAAAAGCATTGGCACGGCGCGGCTCCCGGCCACACCATGAAGCACCTCAGCATCACCACCGGCGGCGCGCCGCGCTGGTTTGAGGGTGGGCCGGAGTAGGAATGGAAGGTTGGAGGACTGGAGGGTTGGAAGCATGGAAGGGTGGAAGGCTGGAAGGTTGAAATTTTACCATTCTTGCCGAAGGCACGCAGAGCGCAACCTTCCAATCTTCCACCCGCCGCCAATGTGACTCCTTGTTAAGGGTG
>CAZDMM010000672.1:0-4576 GCA_964505845.1 uncultured Caldilineaceae bacterium | reverse complement strand
GAGCCAAAATTACCAGTAGCGGCGGCGTGGGGGCCGCCGCTACGCAGGCGTGGGAACCTGCTCCGCCGCAAAAATTGGATCTGCTGATTCTCATTAACCAAGTACTTTACGGAAAAACAAGCTGATTGACCCAACAAGGTTTGCTTTAGCTGAGGGTTTTGGATAGGCCCTAAGCTGTTACAGGTAACGAAAGGATAACAGGCTGTGAACGAGCGTGATCTCATCCCTAAAGCTCAGGCCGTGCGGGGCACGCGGGACACTTTAAAAGAGATTTTTGGGCGCGACAAACTGCGGGTGATGGTGGAATTTAGCCCGCCGCCTAACGAAGGCCCGCCGCCCGAATTTTATTATAACCCTGAAACCGGCCAGCCGGCCGGCGTAGCCTGCGAGTTGGGCAAGCTGATGGCCAAAGATTTGGGCGTTGAGGTGGAGTGGGTGGACATCCCCTGGCCGGAGCAACTGCCGGCCTTTCTGGATGGTCAGGCCGACCTGCTGCCCAAGCATACCAATACCTCGCTGCGGGGCCTGCTGGTGGATTTTTCCAGCGAGCGCTTTCAACGGATTGAGGTGGTAGCCATCGCTCGCAAGGATGGGCCGATTGCCCGCCAAGAAGATTTGAACTCGCCGGAGATTAAAATCGCTATCTGGCACGGTTCCTCCAATGTGGAGGTCGCCCGGCGCTGGTTTCCGCAGGCCCAGATTGTGGAACATCAGTACCCCTCAAACCTATTGCTGACCGGCCAAACCGAAGCCTACATCACCGACGGCATGACTCGGGTGGCCCTGCAGCGGCTCAACGGCTGCGATTTTGTGCGCAATGCCCAGGGCGAGCGTGAACTGCTCAATTTAGAATACGGCTATCCGGCCGTCTTTCCCGGCGACCAGCGCTTTTTGAACTGGCTCAACAACTTTATGCGCTACCGCTGGAACGACGGCACTTTAAAATATTGGGCCGAAACCTGGTGGATGTCGTGGATGGCCACGTAATGGTATGAGGCAATGGTCACCCGGAGCCGGCTGGCTGGCCGTGTTAACCGGCGTCCTGATGTTCAGCACCGACAGCATTGTGCTACGGCAAATTGCCCTACCTCCGATTGTCATTAGTTGTGGTTCTCATCTGGTGACGGCCCTAGTTTTGGGGGCGTGGCAGTGGCAAAACTTGCCGCGTTGGCTGCCTTACATGCAGGATCGCGCGGTGATGATTCGCCTGCTGGTATTGGGCATTTTGCGAGGCAGCGGGACAGTGGCTTTTGTCTCGGCTATTTTTCTGGCTCCGGTGGCCAAAGTGGCGGTGATATCCTATCTCTTTCCTATTTATACCATGTTCCTGGCCTATCGTTTTTTGGGTGAACCGCTGACCGGTCGCTTTGTCAGCGCCGCGCTGGTCGCTCTGGTGGGTGTGGTGGTGCTGGTTTTACCGGGACTCGGCCCCACCTCCGGGGCCGAGTGGCCAGGGCTGCTTCTGGCCGGTTACGTGGGTATTTCGGTGGCTATTGGCCGGATAGTGTTAAAAGATATTGCCGCTCCTATCCCTAACCAGTTTATCATGTTGATGGAAGCGGTGATTGCGGCAGTCACCCTGGTTCCGTTTGCTCTGCTTACCCTGGAATTGCCAATCCCCGGCCGCGCAGCTCTGCTCGTAGCCGCCAATAGCGTTTTATACGGTATAGCCGCACGTGCCATTATTATGATTGGCTTGCGGCGCGTGCCGGCCGGGCCGGCCGCCGTGTTGGGTTATGTGGAGCCGGTCTCCACCTCGCTGCTGGCCTGGTGGCTGCTGGCCGAGCCGATTTCGTTCTATACCCTGTTCGGGGGCTTGCTGATTCTGGGGGGGAGTTTGATGGCGGTCTTAAGCCAAATACGGTAGACGGCTGTACAGCCGGCGTCTTATCAAGATTCAACAGGAATTTAAATGATGAGATTACAGGACAGAGTTGCTATTATCACCGGGGCCGGTTCCGGCATTGGCCGGGAGAGCGCCCGGTTGTTTGCCCAAGAAGGGGCCAAAGTGGTGGTGGCCGACATCGCTGAGGCGGCCGGGCGTGAAACGGTGGCTTTGATCGGCGGCGATGCTTTTTTTGTCAAAGTGGATGTCTCAAGCTGGGCCGATACCGCACGCATGGTGCGCGAGACGGTGGAGCGTTGGGGCCGGCTTGACATTCTTTTTAACAACGCCGGGATTGACCTGCCCCAGGCCACCAACGTGGTGGATACCCGCGAAGCCGATTGGAATCGCATCCTTGACATCAATCTCAAGGGCGTCTTTTTGGGCTGCCGTCACGCCCTGCCGGTGATGATGGCCCAGAACTCCGGGGTGATCATCAACACCGCCTCGCGGGCCGGGCTGGCTGCCACCCCGCAAGAGGCGGCCTACTGCGCTTCCAAAGGGGCCGTGGTCTCGCTGACCCGCCAGATGGCGCTGGACTACGCGCCGTACCAGATTCGGGTCAACTGCATCTGCCCCGGCGTGATGGAAAAGCCCACCCTGGACCGTAAAAAGTTTTTAGAAGCGCGCTCGGCCGACGGGCTGGCCCAGCGTGAGGAGCGCTTCAAACAATTGAATCCCCTGAGCCGCTTGTGTACCCCCCGCGACGTGGCCCAGGCGGCCCTGTACCTGGCCTCGGAGGAGTCGGCCTATGTAACCGGCACGGCCCTGTTGGTGGACGGGGGCGATTTGGCTATGTGATCTTTATCATCAAAACTATGGAGGAGTATAGATGCGTCGCTTAACTTTATCTTTGTTGGTGTTACTTTTGAGCCTGTGGCTGGCGGCCTGCGCCGGAGGTACGGCCCCGCAGCCGGCCCCTGCTGAAAAACAAGAAGCCGCTCCCGCCAAAACTGAGCAGCCTAAAGAGGCGGCCAAAACCGAGGAGGCGGCTCCGGCTAAAACCGAGGAAGCCAAAGCTGCCGCCACCGAAGCCCCTAAAGCCGAGCCAACCGCCGCCAAAACGGAAGAGGCCAAAGCTGCCGGCGGTTCAGCTTCCGCCGAGCCGATCACCATCGTCTTTAGCAACATCGCCGAAACCGCCACCCTCGACCCGGCCATTGCCTTCAGTTCCGATGGCCTGGAGTTTGTGCGCAACGTCTACGAAGGGCTGCTGGAGTACGTGCCCGCCAGCACCGAGCTGCGCCCGGCCCTGGCCGAAAGCTGGGAGGTGTCGGAGGATGGTTTGAGCTACACCTTCAAGCTGCGCTCCGGGGTCAAATACCAGGATGGGGTGGAGTTCAATGCTGAGGCCGCCAAAATCGGCCTGGACCGGATCAAGGAAGTCAACCAGGGCCCGGCCAGCCTCATGACCGACATCAAAACGATTGAGGTGGTTGACCCGCAGACTCTCAAAATCACCCTGTCGCGGCCCAATGTGTTCTTCCTGGGGGTTTTGCCTAAGCTGGCCCTGGTCAGCCCCACAGCCATCGAGGAGCATAAAACGGAGGCCGACCCCTGGGCCAAAGATTTCTTTGCCACCAACGGCGTGGGCACCGGGCCGTATAAGTTTGACTCCTGGACCAAAGGCAGCCAGATTGTGCTGGTTAAAAATACCGGCTATTGGCAGGAGTGGAAGCCCAACACCGCCGACCGGGTGATTCTACGGGTGGATGCCGACATCTCCACCGCCCTGCAACTGCTGGCCAAGGGTGAGATTGACATGCTCGGCGCGGTGGGGCCGGATGACTCCATTGCCGCCAAAGATTTGCCCGGCGTCAAGCTCATCGAGCAGCCCCAATTCCAGGTGTCCATCTTGACCCTGAACACCAACAATGAGCCGATGAACAACCCCAAAGTCCGCGAGGCCCTCAAGTACGCCTTTGATTACCAATCCTTTGTGGATTTCTTCCAGGGCCTGGGTGAAATTCCCACCGGCCCGCTGCCCAAGAATGCCGCAGGGGCCGACCCCAGCCTGCCGCCCCAAAAGCAGGATTTGGAAAAAGCCAAGCAGCTTTTGGCCGAGGCCGGTTATCCCAACGGCGGTTTCAAGCTGCGCTACCTGGGCTTGAAGGGTCTATCCTACGAGGAGTTTGCCGGTACGTTGTTACAGCAAAATCTGGCCGAGTTGGGCATCGAGCTGGAGCAGATTCTCGTTCCCTGGCCGCAGATGCCGCCCACCATGGCCGATAAAGCCACCGCGCCCGATATTTCTTACCTCAACATGTCCATGTTCACCAACGACCCCACCTTTATCCTGCGCACCTCCTATCATTCCAGCAACACCGCCGATAAAAGCGGCTACAACTGGTCTTACTATGTGGATGCCAGTGTGGATAAGCTGCTGGACGAAATCCCCACCATTCAGGATGAGCAAAAGCGCAACGAGGCGCTGTACCAGTTGCAGCAAAAGATTGTAGCCGATGTCCCGTCTCTGTACGTGGTGACTCCCACCCTGGCCCAGCCGGTGCGAGACAACATCGAAGGGGCCATTTATGAGACGTTGGATTACAACTACCTGGTGCGCTTCTTCTACGTGCAGAAGATGCCCAAATAGGAACCCGATTTTGGTTCGACCAGCTTTCCATCTCGTTCCCAAACTGAGTTTGGGAACGAGATGGAAAACTGAGTTTGGGAACGAGATGGAAAACT
>CAZDMM010000671.1:0-4582 GCA_964505845.1 uncultured Caldilineaceae bacterium | reverse complement strand
CTCAACAGCGGCAATCATGGCGGCGATGCCACCCTTCATATCGCACGCGCCCCGGCCCCATAGCTTGCCGTCGTGGATTTCAGCCGCCCAGGGATCGTGCGGCCATTGGGCCGGGTCGCCGGCGGGAACCACATCAATGTGCCCATTGAGAATCAGCGAGCGCCCGCCCCCCGACCCGCGCAGAGTGGCTACCTGGTCGGGCCGTTTGGGGAAGACCTCCCAGGTGTCCACCTGGCAGCCCAGGCGCTTGAGCCGGTCGGCCAGAAACGCCTGGCATTCCGCCTCCGCCCCCGGCTCAATGTTGACCAGGTTAGGGTTTTCGGTTTTGAAAGCGACAAACTCGCGCAGGAACGAGATCACCTCCTCCGCGCCGCGCTCCACTTCATCCAAAACGGCGTTGGCAATTTTAGCCGGTACCCCGGCGATGGTGTCTGTGGTCATTGAATTTACCTTTCGGTTGATGTTTCGTCACTATTCAGCCTCATGTCATTGCGAGCCGCAGGCGAAGCCGCGTAGCGTCCCTTCCGGCGTAGGGGATTGCTTCGGGCGCAAAGCGCCCTCGCAATGACATGCCTGGGCAGCTACGTGTTCTCTTAATCATCCCTCCTTCATGCGATCTGGCGCAGCCCTTCCTCTAACTTCTGCAAAAACCGCTCCACATCGGCCATTGTATTGTAACCGTGGATGGATACCCGCAGCCGGCCGGCGTGAGCCATGATGTGGATGTTGGCGGCATGCAAACGGCGGTGAATTTCCTCGGCTTGGGGGTGGCGAAAGGCAATGATCCCGGCCAGGCGCTCGTTTTCCAGTGGGGTCAGTAACTCTACCGGCAGTTTTGACACACCTTCCAGGCAGGCGTGAACGAGCGGTTGGGCCGCCGCTGCGATGGTTTCCACCCCCACCTTTTGAATATATTCCAACCCGGCCCGGATGGCGTACAGGGCCGGATAGTTGGGCATACCAACCGTAAAGCTGGCCGCTCCCGGCAGGCTGACCGCCTTTTCAAAACGCTGGGGGCCAAAGGCATCCCGCAAATTAAACCAGCCGCCGGCCGGAACCGTCCAGGCTTCGGCGCGCTGCGCGGGCACGCCCACCAGCCCGCCGCCGTGACAGGCCAGAATCCACTTGTGGGTGCTGCTCACCACCAAATCCACCCCGGCCAAATGTAAGGGGACGCGCCCCAACGCCTGGGTCACATCCACCGCCAGCATGCCTGGCGAGTGCTGCCGCACCGCCGCCAGCACCGCCGGCAGGTCAATCATAAAGCCGTTAAAAAAGCTGACCAGCGAGACGGTCAGCAGGCGGGTGGCCGGCCCCAGCAGCGGGATGAGGTCTTCCACCCGCAGGCCGCCCTCCCGCGCCCGCCACACCTTGACCGTGGCCGGGCAGGACGATTGCAGCCAGGGTGTGGCCCCGGAAGGAAAATCCAGATCGTTGATGATGACCTCATCGCCAGGCTGCAAGCGCAAAGCCAGCGCCGCCAGGTTGTAGGCTTCGGAGCTGCACGAGCACAAGCCGATTTCGTCGGGGGTGAGGCCGTACAATTGGGCCGTCAGCGCCTTGACCGCCTCGCGCTGGGCTTGATGGCGCTCCCGGCCATCCATACCCAGTTGGTGATCCACAAAATATTGCTGCAAGGCTTGGCCCACCGCCACAGGCGGGATGCCTTCGGCGGCGGTGTTGAGATAGGTCATCTCGGCCAGGGAGGGGAAGTCCCTCCGGCGAGTTTGTTCGGTTAGCATAGATATCCTTCCTTCATAAATAGATTTAGAACACAGAGCCACACCAAGTCAGCCCGGACGCGAAGCGCACAGAGTTTTTAAAGAATTCTCAGCGCATCTCTGCGCCTCCTTTGTGTTCTGCGTGTTTCGCTTGTTATCACCTGGGTCTTTTAGAATATCGGTGGGGTGCGTTAGTCTGTGATGATTTGTAGAGTTATTCAGCCCAACGCCTCAAGCAGCGACTTGGCCTCCTGCAAATCCGCCGTATCAAAACCTTCCGTGAACCAGCCGTAAATCTCGGCCAACATTTGGCGAGCCTCCTCCCGGCGACCCTGCCCCTGCCACAAGCGGCTCAAACTCATCACTGCCCGCAGTTCCAGCGACTTGGCCCCCTGCCGCCGAGCCACCTCAATCGCCTGCCAAAAACACTTCTCGACTTCATCCTTCACCACCTGCCCCTGTATTGGGGGGGCTCCGCCCACTTCGCGATCCTTTAAAAGCAGCTCCCCCTTAAGCCGGTACAACTCCGCCTCGTGCCAGCGATCTTCATTTTTGGAGACGGTGGTCAGAGCTTCTTCCAGGAGGTTCAGGCCGGTTTGAATCTGTCCAGTCTGAGCGTAGACCCGGGCTAACAGAGCCAGGTAATAGGGGAGGCGCAGAGCCGCGCCGGTAGCTTGTAGATCCGATAACCCCTGACGGATCTGGCTAATCTTGTCCTCAGGCTTTTCCAGGGCTATGGCCCAGCCGCGCAGCATCGTCGCCCAGGCCAGGTAATAGGCAAATCCGTGTTCGGTACAGACGGTTATGGCCTGCTCGGCCAGGGGCAGGGTGGCTGCTCTGTCCTGCTGAAATTGATGGAGCATGGCCGCGTAAGCCAGGGCCAGGGCCAGGCTAAAAGGGTGAGCTAATTCCTGGGCTAAAGCTAGGGTGGCCTGACTTGTCCGCAGCGCCTGCTCTGGATAGCCAAGATGCCAGAGAATGTGGGCCAGCCAGGAGCGACAAAATACGTTCAAGTCCGGGCCAAAAAATAAAACCTGGGCGCGGTGTTGCTGGGGTTGGTAGAGGGCAATGCTTTGTTCGAAATGTTGGAGAGCTGGGGCAAATTGGCCCAGACTGGCCAGGTTGCTGGCCAGGATATAATGAGCTTCCAGATATAAAGCTGGATCCGCCAGGTGGTTTGCCAGAGTGTGCAATTGTTGACCCAACTCACGAGCCTGACGAAGATGCCCCCGCACAAAGGAAAAGTTCCATAACCCCCGCAGAGCATGGAAAAGTTCATGGGTTTCACCGCGAGGCAGAGATAATTCCTGCGCCCGCAGCGCGGCCTGCTGCACTTCGGGAGCAGCCCAACCTTTGGTGGCTATTAAGGGGGATATGAGGGCAAGCTGTAAGGCTAACTCTAGTTGGGTGTGTTCAAGGGTATCGGGCACAGTTTTGAGCAGGGCTAAGGCGTCGTTAAAGAAACCAACGGCTTCTTGATTGGCATAACTGCGCATCGCTTGTTCTCCGGCCTGCTGTAAGTAACCAACCGCCGGGCTAATCAACCCGGCTACTTGGAAATGATGAGCCAATTGGATGGCAATAGTGCTGGCCTGTTCGTCATAGAGTTGCTCCAACACCTGGCCAACCGCCTCGTGCAGGTACACCCGCTCCGTTTCGTCCAGGCTCTGATAAAGATACCTTTGAAATAAAATATGCTCAAAACGATACCGGGACAAGGGCTGCCCCTTGAGGCGTTGGCTACCTTGAACCCGCACCAAGTGATGCTTTTTGCTCAACTCGCTGCTCAACTGCCGTACCATGTGCCGATCATCAACGCCCTGCACGCGGGCCACCACCTCGGCGGTAAAAAATTCCCCTTCTACACAGGCCACTTTGAGCGCCTCCTGCAACATCGTTGGCAGGCGGCTGATCCGTTCGCCGATAACGCCTTCCACCCGCGCCGGGAGGGTTTTCCAGTCCAATGATGGCCCCGCCACCCAGCGGCCCTGTTCATCGCGCACTAAATCGCCTCGCTCTTGCAGCCCACGCAAGGTTTCAACCGTAAAAAGAGCATGACCGCCCGTCTGGCGGTACAGGGCCTCCCGAAAGGCCGCATCCAGCCGGTTAGGTTGGGTTTCCAGGAAGCTTTCAACAAAGTGGCGGCCTTCACTCTGGCCCAGGTCAATATGAAGCCGGCCGAACTGACGCTGCAATTCGCCGATAACTGCTTCCAGGGAAGGGCGTTCCGCCAGTCCTACAGCGGCGGCAGAATAGCCCAGGGCCACATCACTGGGGCGATAGATGCCCACCACCAGCAGGCGCTGCCCTGCCAGCCGCCGCCCTAAATGGAACAGCAGGCTGATCGAGCCGGTGTCGGCCCACTGCAAATCATCCAGCAGCAGCAGCAGTGGCCGCTGGGCGGCCAGGGTCAACAATACCTGGACATATTGGGTCAGCAGCATACTCTGACTTAAATGGGCGGGGGCAGGATTAGCCGCTTTGTGATTTACCAACGCTTGCAATGATGCCAACCTATTGGTCCCAACCGGTAGAGTAGCAGCAACACGAGCCGCCAGGGCTGAACCGGGGACGAAGATATCAATTAAATCCGGCCCCAGGTTGACCAACGCCCGCACAGCTTCAGGTAGCAGGGCAGACAAGCGCCGGGCATGCTCCTGGCTAATCGTTCCAGCCGCCTGGCGAGCGGCGGTATCGCCGGTCAGCAAGGCCAAAATCTCGCGGAAAGGGAGGTAGGGATCACCGATACCGCCATAGGCATTGCCTTGACCCCCGGCCACAATCAGGTCGGGATATTGCTCCTGGGCGCGGCGGGCAAATTCCTCAACCAGCCGGGTTTTGCCAAAGCCAGCCTCACCGAT
>CAZDMM010000670.1:3767-4599 GCA_964505845.1 uncultured Caldilineaceae bacterium | reverse complement strand
GTCATTGAAAAAATCGCGCCAGGTGTGGTAGTTATACCCGATAGCTTGGCGGGTATTGAAGCCATCGCTTAAAACAGTGTCCGGGAGATGAAGCAGTCCTTGCTCTATTTCGTTTTGTAGCAGGGTGGAACATTGTTGATAGGCGCTGATGTCTTTAGAGGTCGCCGGAAGATAACGTTTTTTACCATCTGAGGTGAGCAACAGTTTGCCATACAGCCGATGCGCAGGGGGATGACCAGCGCTTCTCACAGCCTCAGCAATAGAAAATGATTGAGAACATGCCGGGCAAATTGCTTTTGCTCCCGTAGCTGGACCACGTTGTGGATTAAAATCCAGCCCACATGAGCGACAATGGGCAGATTCGGTAGAATTTAAACCGGGGAAAATATCGCCGCAGCCAGGGCAATAAATCTGAATTTCGGGTTTACGGTCAGGGTAGGCGTTGCGAGCAATGACATAAGAGGGGAACAAATCTACTGCAATCGCGCAGTGCGGGCAGTGTACTTGTTTTACCCAGAAATAGTACAACACCTCTCCACGTTGCCCGGTTTCATCCTCGGCCTGATAAAGTTCTCGCAGGCGTTGGCCCACCGTAGCAGAAAGCTGAGAGAAAGCGTTTTGTAATCGCTGGCGGTCGAGGGGGCCAAGGGCCACCCGCACGCTTTCGCAAGCAACCGGATTGATGTCTCGCCCTAAAGCGGTACACCCCAACTTGTGCGCTTCACCAATCGTCGTGCCGCTACCCATAAAAGGATCAAAAATGGCGACATCCAAGTGATGGTGTTTTTGATAGAATGACTCTTTTAAATTGGCTTGCTCTGGCAGGAGACAC
>CAZDMM010000670.1:1136-3757 GCA_964505845.1 uncultured Caldilineaceae bacterium | reverse complement strand
CCCTCTAAACCCCGAGCCAAGCCGTTTGGCCCACCACTTATGAAGATGATATATGGGGCGATAAATCTCTTTGCGCCAGCTTTCCCGCTCCGCAATTTCTGAGAGGAACTCAAAAGGGAACAGGTCAGACTCGATCAGCCTGCTTGGGGAGACAGGTGAGTCAGCATCAGTCATTGATATCATGCTCTTCATTTCCGGGATCAACTTCAGCCATCTCGCGCATAACCACCGGGTCATCTGAACCGCCGCTCAACCGCCAAGCAAAAAAAATATGTTCTTGCCCGGCAAAAGGATTAGGAATTGTTTCTGGCGTTAATTGATTGCGCCTGAGATCGAAAGTATACCCCACAATCAAGCTGTCTGTTTCCTTGCGTGCCAGTGCGCCAACCTGTTTGAAATCACCTTCAACTACAAAATCGTGCGGAAGAATAAGGGTCTGCAGATGCGCCACTCCAGAGACCAAACCAAAAGGTGTGGGGGCGACGTACATTTTTCGGTCTCGAATCATAATATCCCCGTAGCTGCCAAAGCCTTTGACACTCCTGTTTTTGTGAGTGTATTCGTGATCGGCATTGAGAAAGTCGCCGTGACAAATCACCAAATCCAGTACCGGATAGGTTTCTCCATCAGGAGCACCGGGATAACGACCGAAAATATAGAAAATTGTGCGCCCGTTGTGGCTGCCGGAAGGAACTTGGCTATTGCTGTCATAGTTTACTTCCCGGCCCGGATAAGCTAAACCTTTAACTTCATAACCCTCGGTAAAACTCACCATCCGAAAATCTGGATAGCTATTACGCCCACCCATTTCGTGGTGAAAGCCGGTTTCATCGAGTCGGGCGCGAACCCAATCCTGAAAATGAAACTCCTTATCCTGCCTGCTTTCCCGGCGAATGAGTTTACCCTCGCGCATAGCATCAACGCAACGGCTAAAAACATTCAAAACTGTTGAGGTCTGAGACATAGCTTGTTTATAGCACCCAACCCCAAGTTTAAAGAGACATTTCTACTTCACAATGTATCATAGTCCGCTAGCCCCAAATCCTGCAAAATCTCGGCCCGCTGGCGGAGCAGTTGCGGCGGGGGCTGCGCCAGGGCCAGCTCAAAATAGCGGCGTGGGTCAGGCGGGGGCAGAGCCTCATACTCGGCCAGGGCGGCTTCAAACTCCGCCGTGACGCTCTCGTGCAGCTCCTCGTCCTCGGCATCGGTCAGCAGATTCCGCTCCAGCAAAAATTTACGAAAGCGCCGAATCGGGTCGCGCCCGGCCCACAGTTCCAACTCTTCCACCGGGCGATACTTGGTCGGATCGTCGGCGGTGGTGTGCTGCCCCATGCGATAGGTCAGCAGTTCCACCAGGCTTGGCCCTTCTCCAGCTCTGGCGCAAGCTACGCAATCGGCAATGGTTTGATACACGGCCAGCACGTCGTTGCCATCCACCAGGTAGCCGGGCATGCCAAAACCCGGCCCGCGCTGGGCCAGCGTAGGGGCCGCCGATTGCTGCTGCCGCGAAACCGAGATGGCGTAGCCGTTGTTCTCCACCACCAGCACCACCGGCGCTTTGAACACCGCCGCAAAGTTGAGCGCCTCGTTGAAATCCCCCTCAGAGGTCGCCCCGTCGCCACACACGCCGACCACCACGTGCGGCTCCTTTTTGTACTTCATGGCCATGGCAATGCCGACCGCGTGCAGCATTTGAGTAGCCAGCACAATTTGAAAGGGCAGGCAGCCGGCCTCATAAGGGTAGCCTTCGGGGAGGTGGCCGCCCCAATGTTTAAGCTGCGCCAGCAGCGGCACGCCCTTGACCATATAAGCCAGGCTCTCCCGGTACGACCCCAACAACCAGTCGCCCGGTAACAGCGGGGCGGCGCGACCGACGCAGGCGGCTTCCTGGCCGGTGGCCGGAGCAAACGTACCCATGCGTCCCTGCCGCTGCAAGGCCACCATCCGCTCCGAAAAGACCCGCCCAAAAACCATCCAGCGATAGAGCCGCCGCATGTCCTCGGCGGGCAAATCTGGTAGCGGGCCGACCACCTGGCCTTCGGGGTTGATGATTTGGAAGATTTTATCCGTCGTCATAAAAATATCCTTCCCTGGGCACTATGACCTTCCGTAGTGCGTAGTGCGTGGTACGTGTTAAGCTTACGTACCACGCACTACGCTTCACGTTTTATTTTTTCACCAACCTCACATTCCTAAACTGATAATCACTCCACACATAGCCCTCCTGCTCCACATCCGGGGCCAGACGCACGGTGACAAAGGTAATCTCGTTATAGCCGGGGCGCAGTAATGAAGCCGGCACGGGGCGGCGCACCGTCATCCAGCGGCGAGTAAAATCTTGCTGCGGCAAATCGGGCGAGAGGGGCGTGCCGTTGATGAGGATGCTGTTGCCCGTTTCATTTTGCTGCAATAGTTCCAACAGCAGCGTCCACTCCTGCTGGCCGGGGTCGGTCACATAGAAACCGCCTGTCCAGGTGATACTGGGTTTGCGTCCGCCGTACAAAGGCCACCAGGGCGGTTTCACGTCGGTATCGCCCAGGTGGATAATGGCATCGCGGGCCAGGATAGGGATAGCGTCTTGTGGTTTAGCTGCCCGTTCACCTTCCGGGAAGGTAGGCCCT
>CAZDMM010000670.1:0-1126 GCA_964505845.1 uncultured Caldilineaceae bacterium | reverse complement strand
GGATAGGGATGATGTCTTGTGGTTCACCTTCCCGGAAGTTGTAAACTTCCGGGAAGGTACGCCCCGCCGCCTGCCGCCAGGCTTCGTAAGCGGGTCGAGGCTGACCGTCGCCATCCAGCAAGCTGTACCCGCCAAAGGGGTCGCCCGGCGTGGGCCGTGACAAATTCCAGACCGTAACCAGTTCCACCCAGGCCCACTCCTGCCGGATGATGTCCAACGCCTCGACCAAATAATCGGCCTGCTGCGCCAAAGTTACCCCAATATCGGCCTGCTCGGCGGGCGGATCAACGGTCCAGCCCATTTCGGTAATCCAGACCGGCTTGGAGCGGTCACCGTTGACCTCCATAATCTGGCGCAGTTGGGCCAGCCGCCGGAAGGCCGGATGGTTGCTGTCGCTTTCGGGGGCGTTGGGGGCCTGGCCAAAACTGTAGGGATGCGCGCCCAGCACGTCAAAATAAGCCCCGGCCCCGGCCTGATACATTTCTTGCAGAAACAGCCGCTCATCCATGCCCTGGGCATCGTGGCTGTTGGTGGGGGCCAGCCCGGCCGCGACCACCATAGCCTGCGGGTCGCCCGCCTTGACGGCCTGATAACCTGTCCGCAGTAACTTGGTGAAAGCAACAGGATCGGGCGGCTGGCCGCCCCACTCGATCGCCAGGTTTGGCTCATTCCAGATGATGTAAGCCCGCACCCGGCCCCGATAACGGGCGGCCACTCGCTCCACGTAATCTCGATAATCGCGCAGTTTTTCCGGCGGCGCGTTCAAAGCCAGGTCAACCGGGCTGGCCCAGGCCGGGTGCTGATCCAGCCGCACCACCAAATCCAGGCCGTAATACTCGGCAGCGGCTACCATCTGGTCGGTCTCTTCCCAGTGAAACTGATCCTGGGTCGGCTCGACCTCTCGCCAGGGGAAAAGCTGCACCAGCGTATCAAACTGGGCCGCTTGCGCCAAAGCCCAAATCCGGTCATCCGGGCGGATGGTATGCACCCCCAGCCGCAGCGAAGGGGAAGAGGTTGGCTGGCAGCCGGTCAAAAGACAAAAGAGTAAAACGTTGAACGTTAAACGTTGAACGTTGAACGTTGAACGTTGAACGTTGAATATAAAACGTTTAACGTTCAACGCTCA
>CAZDMM010000669.1:464-4605 GCA_964505845.1 uncultured Caldilineaceae bacterium | reverse complement strand
ACGCGTGATGAGTGTCCCAATCGGCTCTCCGGCGGGCAAAAGCCGCGGGTAGCCATTGCCCGCGCCTTGACCATGCAGCCCAAGATTATGCTCTTCGACGAGCCGACCAGCGCCCTGGACCCCGAACTGATCGGTGAGGTGTTGGAGGTGATGCGCCAATTGGCCAAAGAGGGCATGACCATGCTGGTTGTTACCCACGAGATGTCTTTTGCCCACGATGTGGCCCAACGGATTGTTTTTATGGAGGGCGGCGTTATCGCCGAGGAAGGGCCGCCCAGCCAGCTTTTTGATAACCCCCAAAACCCCAAAACCAAGATGTTCTTGCAGCGGGTCATCAGCGCCAAAACCGAGCGGAGCATGTGATTTTTAACGGTGCATGCTACACCAGCTCCAAAAAGAGCAGGTTGGGATCATTGAGCAGCGCCTTCACCCGCCCCAAAAACGCCCCGGCCGCTGCCCCGTCAATCAAACGGTGGTCATAACTGAGCGCCAGGGGCAGCACCGGCCGGGCTTCGATCTGGCCTTGCACAACCAGCGGCTTCTCCTGGATGCGCCCGCAGCCCAGAATCGCTGCCTCCGGCGGGTTGATGATGGGCGTGCCTTGCTGTATCCCAAAGCTGCCAAAGTTGGTAATAGTAAAGGTGCTGCCAGAGAGTTCGGTCGGACTCAATTTCCGCTGCCGGGCCAGGTCGGCCAGCCGCTTTAACTCCGCCGCAATTTGCAGCAGAGTGAGCCGGTCGGCATGGCGAATCACCGGCGCCAGCAGCCCCTCCGGTATGGCCATAGCAATGCCCAGGTGATAGTAGCGCCGCAGCAGAATCTTGTGCTGCTCCATATCCAGGCTGGCATTGAAATAGGGAAACTCTTTGAGGGCTTGAACCGTGGCTTTGATGATGAAGGGCAGATAAGTTAGCCGGGTTCCCCGGCGTTCCGCCTCCGGCTGTAAATGCTGCCGCAGAGTCGCCAAACGGCTAATCTCCACCTCGTCAAAGCTGGTCACATGCGGAATCCGCCAGGCCTGCTCCATGCGCTGGGCGATGCGCCGGCGCAGCCCTTGCAGCGGTTCTTCCTGGATGCTCTCCTGAAGGGGCGACACATCCGTTTGGCGAAACTGTGTGGTATCCGCTGGTATTTCCGCCGCCGTTTGAGCTGCCATGGAGCGGGCCGGCCTGGCCGGAGCTTGCTGCTCTACAAAGAGGCGCACATCAGAGGGCAGCACCCGGCCGGCCGGGCCGGAGCCTGACACCTGGCTCAGGTCAACCCCTAACTCCAGGGCTAGCTTGCGCACCGCCGGCGCCGCCAACACGCGCCGGCCGGGGCCGGCAATTCCCAAAGGTTTTGCCTCGGCCGGGGGGGACATTTGCCCGGCTTGAGGCAGCCTGACAGCGGGCGCAGCGGCCGGCTCGATGGCCACCAGCCCCTGGCCCACCTGGGCCATCGCCCCCACCTCGGCCCAAATCTCGGCAATGACCCCGGCCACCGGCGCGGGAATCTCCACCACCGCCTTGTCGGTTTGGATTTCCAGCATCGGCTGATCCTGGGCTACTTTTTCTCCCACCTTGACCAGCCAGCGCAAAATTTCGGCTTCATGGATGCCTTCACCCACATCGGGCAGCTTGAATTCGTACATTGGTCCTCCAGGTAATGGCTGCATGGCCTGGTAAGGGCCGGCAGGGGTCGTAATCTTGGGGTCAGCTTATTTTGCTTCACCCCGGCGAGGGTCAGTTTTTAACGCCTCAACAACCGGCAGCGTGTTCCCCTGCCTATCTTTGTACCAGGCGGCCTGCTCAAAGCGTTCATCAGGATGTTCGGCGGCGGCGTTAGCCAGCAGCCAGGGGGTGTGGGCCAAAAAGTAGGCCGGAGCCTCATCCAGCATAAAATGATAAGCCTGCAGGGTCAGGCTGGTCACATCCTCCACCCGTACCGGTGGATAGCGCGGGTCTTCGGCCGCGCCGGCAATGGCCCCCCCCTCTGTGCCGATGACCGGCAGATAATAGCCAAAGCGCCGGTAGAAAATTTGGGCATAGGCTGCAAATTTACCAAAAGCGTTGGAGTCCTCGTCAATAGTGTTGCCCACCCAAAAGCCGCCTTGCGCACGAGGCAGCTTGGCGTTGCGCCGGGCCTGATTAATAGCCTCAACCTGCTGAGGCGTCAAACCACGCGCGGTGATTTCGGCCTCGGTCAGCGGTACATCACTCACATTGACCGGGTCGGTGGGGTAATCCAGGGGGTGGTTGAGAAAGTAGTTGTGGACGGGCAGCCACGCGCCGGGCAGCACGCCGGCCTGCCCCCTGGCCCGCACCCCGGCCAAAAAGGCCCGCAGAAAAACCAGGTCGTCCATTACGCCGCCTCCGGCCAGCGGCGGCAGGCTGGGGTATCCCCCGGCTGACCGCACCGCCCGCGCCGCCGGCAGCCACAGGTCAACCATCCGCTCAACATTGATCGCTTCCCCTTCGCGCCAGCCCCCGGCCGCCCCGGCCAGATTCGGCTCGTTGTAAAGCTCAAAATAGTGGACGCTCAACTTAACTGCCTGGGGAACCAATTCCGGCAGATGCCGGTAAGGGTCATTAAAGGGTTGGTAGACCCGCATGATCGGCTCGATGCCGCTGGCGACAAGCTGCTCAATCAGGTAAGGGTCGGCCACCTGCGGCGAGTCATCCTGCAAAAATTTGAACCACTTGATATGCATGGCCCGCAGTTCCGGGATGAAATAATCCACCACCTCTTTGGGCAAGGGCTGGTTGGTGGGCGAACCGTGCAGCCCGCGCCCGTTGTCGTTTGGGGGGCGTGGGTAGGCCG
The DNA here is from genome assembly GCA_964505845.1 of uncultured Caldilineaceae bacterium. GTDB lineage: Bacteria > Chloroflexota > Anaerolineae > 4572-78 > J111 > DSQQ01. Next base: position 1,806 of record CAZDMM010000669.1, on the reverse strand, counting down.
CCAATGGATTCCGCTCCATATGCGGTTGGACGCCTGCTTCCAAACATTTTTCAACCTCCAGCGCTGCTTTAACAGATTCGCGATATTCTGCCTCAGCCTTAGCCTCCAAACACAAGCGCCGCGCTTCGTTCAGCCGGGGGCGACTCTTGAGCGCCTCCACCACCGGTTCCTGGCTGCCCTCACGGTCGTGATACCAGGCGTTTTTCTCCCACACCGGCTCATCGTAATCCAGGGCGTGTTGGGCCAGCAGCCAGGTCATGCTGGCAAAGTAGTAGTCGGGCGCATCATCGAGCATGTAATCGGCGCTCCACAGCGTCCACTCGGCCACGGTTTGACCATCCACCTCCGGGTAGCGCGGGTCTTCGCCGGAGCCTTTGGTGGCTCCGCCTTCGGTGGAGACCATGGGGATGTCAAAGCCAAAGAGGTCATAAAACTGGTTGCGAAAGGAGATGAACTGGAAAAAGCCGGTATTGTCGTCATACACATTAAAGCCCATCAACTCGCCTTCGGTAAAGCGGCGGTTGATTTCATCAATTTCAGCCTGGCTCAAGCCAAAGCGGGCGGCGTCCTTCTGGTTAAGCAGGCGGCTGCGCAGAATCCCGGCGATGGCCCGGTTGAGGTTGATTTTGGCGGCTTGCTCCGCCGTGAGTTGATACCGCTGAATTTCGGCCTGGGTCAGCAGGCGGCCGGTCTGGTTGACCTCGTCGTAGGGATAGGTGGGGGGATGGTTGATGGTGTAATTGTGGATGGAAGCCCAGGAAAAGTAGAGGACGCTCTCGTTGCCCTGCTCGCGCAGCGCCTTAAAGAAGCGATAGAAGAAATCGTTTTGCCAATCTTTGTGCTTTTGGCCGGGCGCAAAGAAAGAGGGCAGGCTGGGGTAGCCGCCGGCCAGGTAAATGGTGCGGGCGACCTCGGCCCAGATGCGGGCCAGCGCTTCCGGCTGCGGCCGGCCGTCGTCTTCGCACCAGCCGCCGGACTCGCCGGGTTGGTTAGGTTCGTTGTAGGTTTCATAATAGTAGACGCCCCTGGCTACGTAATGGCGCACCAGGGCCTGCAGTTCGCCGGCGTCGTAGGGGGTGTTGCACTGCTGGTAGATGCGGAGGATGGGCATGATGTCGCGGGCGACCAACTCCTCCACCGTGCGGTCGTAGTCGTAGTTGTCGGTTCCGTCTACCAGCAGCTTGACCCACTTGATATTCATCCGAACCAATTCGGACACAAAATAACTGGTGGCCTCATCCGATTGGGCGTAAAGATGGGTTGACCAGTGGACGCCCAGCCCGTTGTCGTTTTTGGGGCGGGGGAAGGCGCTGAGGGGGAACGGGGAGGTGGGGAAGGGGGA
>CAZDMM010000669.1:0-454 GCA_964505845.1 uncultured Caldilineaceae bacterium | reverse complement strand
GTGAGTGGGGGGGTGGGTGGGGGGGGTGTTTGGGGGTTTGGCGGGCGGGTAGGTTGGAGGGTTGGAGGGCTGGGAGGTTGGAGAGGTGGAGGTTTCGGTGGTCTGCGGTCGCTGGTCTGCGATCTCAGGTCGCAGGGGGGTGGGTTGGCAGGCCAGGATAACGAGAATAACCAGGATCAGTATAAATAGTTGTAGCCTCAATCACTCTCCTCCAAATGACCCAGAAAATCGGCAAAAGTCAATATCTCACCTCGCACCCACTGCCGATGACGCGAGACGGCGGAGATAGTTCGCTGCAGTTCATCTGCCTCCAGCCGGATACGCTGCGCTAAGGCTTGCCGGCGTACCATCATAACTCAACTCCTTTTTGTTCAATGTCTGATCGTAATGTGTCTGAAACCGTTCCCATATCACCCAAAAGAACGACCCTGTATACCGACACTATATCTGAATC
>CAZDMM010000668.1:0-4609 GCA_964505845.1 uncultured Caldilineaceae bacterium | reverse complement strand
CCGCGCCCACCAGCCGGCCTGGCGCGACCTGTCGCCCCAGGAAACCCTGCGCGAGCTGGGGCTGGTCGCCAACCCCGGCCACCTCTACCTCTACGGCCCCTGGCAGTTGGTAGACGCCGAGGGCCAGGTCACGTCCCTGGCCGAATTTTATCCCTCCGTCGGGATTCCGGCGGCGCTGGCCGCCAGAATCCGGCAGGCGAGAGTAGACGCCCCCCGGCTGGTCTGCATCGAAAACCTGGCCTCATTTTATGAATTTATCCGCTATGAGGGTCAGGGCCAGGCCGCGCTCTGTTTGTGGGGCAACCCTTCTCCGGCGGCCCGCCACCTGCTGCGCTGCCTGCCGCCCGATCTGCCCCTTTTTGTCTGGGCCGATATTGATTACGGCGGGCTGAATATCCTGGCCCACCTGCGCCAGCAGGTTTCGCCCGATTTTGTACCCTACCGCATGAACAAAGCTACGCTTGATGCGCACAGCCGCTACGCCCACCCCCTCTCTCCCGCCGACGAGCGCAACCTGGCTCACCTCCGCTGGCGTCCAGCCCTGGCCGATATGACCCCGCTGATTGACTATATGCTCGAATGTGGTCTCAAGCTGGAACAGGAAGCTGTCAGATTCGATCTAACTACCGCGTAAAAAGTCCCATCTTCCCGGAAGCTACATGCCGTTTGAAGTCAAGAATTGGTTCAAAACCCCGCCAATTTAGAGGCAAAGCTTATTTGGAGCTTCCGGACAGGTTCGTGCCGGCATCTCTTTAATCTAGCTCAGGAAGGACTAACCCAACTTTTTTCTGAAGTTTTCTCACCTAGATCGCACACGAGCTATTGCGGTACGACGTTTGTACCTGGGCTTTAAATCACTATAATATCTCCCGTTTGACCACCCCACTCATCGAACCCAATTGAGCTATTGGGGGTTTGCGGTGAGCGTCTGCCAACAGCACAAAACTACTGGATATACTTAAGGGCACAGCGCGATCATCTGGGGGGAGGATCGTATGGCTGAGACCATTTCAACACCAGATCACTCTGCCACCTCTTTGTTGAGCACCAAATTATTCATTCCTCAGGTGCGACAGCTTCACGATGTTCTGCCACGCCCCCGCCTGGTCGAACGCTTGAAGACTGGGTTATCAGGCCGGTTAACCCTGATCTCCGCGCCCGCCGGCTTTGGCAAAACCACCCTCCTGACCGAGTGGATTCCCCACAGCGACCGCTGCGTCTGCTGGCTCTCCCTGGATGAAGCCGATAATGACTTGACCCGTTTTTTGACCTACATCATCGCTGCCCTGCAGAGACTCAAGGGCGATTTTGGCCGGACCCTCCTGGTGATGCTCCAATCACCCCAACCCCCCGCTATCGAAAGTCTGATGACCGCCCTGGTGAACGAGATTACTGCTACGCTGGATGAGTTTGCCCTGGTTTTAGACGATTATCACCTGCTCCACGTGCCAGCCGTCCATGCGGCAGTCGCCTTCTTGTTGAACAACTTACCCCCCACGATGCACCTGATCCTGACCAGCCGGGCCGACCCCCCCTTATCCCTGGCCCGGCTGCGCGCCCGCCGCCAATTGAATGAAATTCGAGCCGCCGACTTGCGTTTCACGCCCGACGAGGCCGCTGCTTTTCTGAATGAGGTCATAGGCTTGAGCCTCTCAGTGGAGGATATCACTGCCCTGGAAACCCGCACCGAGGGCTGGATCGCCGGGCTGCAACTGGCCGCGCTCTCCATGCAGGGCCGGCGTGATTCGACCAGCTTCATTCAGGCTTTCACCGGCAGTCACGTTTATGTGGTAGACTACCTGACCGAAGAAGTGTTGCAGCGCCAGCCGGAAAATGTGCAAACCTTCTTGCGGCAAACCTCCATCCTGGAACGGCTGAGCGGCCCCTTGTGTGATGCGGTCACCGGGGGAAAGGAGGGACAGGCCATACTTGAGCAGTTACAACAGAACAACCTGTTCATCATTCCCCTGGATGACGAGCGGCGCTGGTATCGCTACCATCATCTCTTTGCCGAACTGTTACGCGCTCGTCTGGAGCAAGCTTACCCGGAGCGTGTGCCGGAACTGCATCGCCGGGCCAGCCGGTGGTACGAGCAGCAGGGATTATTCGCCGAGGCCGTGCAGCATGCCCTGGCCGCTGGCGATGATGCGCTCGCGGCTCAACTGATAGAACTACTGGCGCGTCCGATGCAGCTACGGGGTGAGATGATGACCCTGATGGGGTGGCTGTCCGCTCTACCAGAGGCCGAGCTACAGGCGCGCCCACAGCTTGGCCTAATCTATGCCTGGGGACTGACCACCAATGGCCAGGTGCTGGTAGCGGAACGCCGGTTGCAGGACATGGAACACCGCCTCACGACGCTTGGCGACCGCGACAACCTGCTTGGCGAGGTGACTGTGATCCGCGCCAGGATCGCACTCATCCGGGGTGATTATCCGCGTGTGATCGAGCTGGCGCGTCAGACACTTGCCCATTTGCCCGAAGATCAGTTGCTGCTGCGCGCCCTGACCTATGTTTCTCTCGGCTCCGCCTGCATTCCCCTTGGCGAACTAGAGAGAGCCGGCCAGAGCCTTACCCTGGCCAGCACCCTCTACCAGGCCAGCGGCCAGCCGGCCATGGCCCTGCTGCCCCTGCGCCAGTTAGCCAGGGTGCAGATCCAACAAGGCCGCTTGAACCAGGTGGACCAAACTACCCAGGAGGCGCTGCGGCTTGGGGCCAGGTCGGGACAGCACTCACCCCTGGTGGGTTATACTTACATAAGCCTGGGCGAACTTTGGTATGAGCGCAACGACCTGACGGCCGCTGGCCGTTACTTCACTGATGGTTTGGCGCTGGTCGAATTGGGCGGCACTGAGGATGTACTGAACATGATGAATCTGGTGGATGCTCACCTGGGGCTGGCCTGGCTCAAGCAAATACAGGGTGATCCGCAGGGCGCGCTGGAGCTATCTCGGCGGATCGAGCCTATCTGGGGGCAGTTGGCGCGGACGATCCAGCCACGCAGTGATGGGGACACGGAGAGCGCCAGGCGGAGCGAGCAGCAAACTGAGCCAGGTATATCTCGGCCCGCGTTGGGTTCATTGTATCATGACCGGATCGCGGCCTGTCAGGTACGACTATGGCTGAGCCAGGGTAACATTAGCGCGGCGGGTCAGTGGGTGCAGAGCAGAGAATGGAGCCTCGAAGGTGAGATCACCTTCTTTCAGGAAACCAGGTTCATGACGCTGGCGCGCGTTCTGATCGCCCAGGGCAAGTATGAGCCTGCCCTCACCCTTTTGGCGCGGCTTCTGGATGCCGCAGAAACCGTGGGACGCATGGGTCGAGTCATTGAACTATTGGCGCTGCAGGCGCTGGCGCTGTACGCTCACGGGCGAGAATCCGAGGCGCTTGTCCCCCTGGAACGCGCCCTGGTTCTGGCCGAGCCGGAAGGCTACCTCCGTACCTTTGTGGATGAGGGGCCGCCAATGGCGGCGCTGCTCCACGAGGCCCATGCTCGCGCTATTATGCCAGCATATATCGTCAAACTCCTGGCCGCCTTCCCGAAGGATGAAGGCGGAAGGTGGAAGGCGGAAGAACATTCAGCACCTCTTCATCCTTCATCCTTCATCCCTCAGCCTTTGATAGAGCCCTTGAGCAAACGCGAACTGGAAATCCTCTCGCTGCTGGCCCAGGGCTTAACCAATCTGGAAATTGGCCGGCAGATTTTCATTTCGGACCAAACGGTTAAGGTGCATATCCGCAACATCTTCGGCAAGCTCGGGGTAAACAGCCGGCGGCAGGCTGTCGCCCAGGCCAGAGCTTTGGGGTTGCTGCCCTGATCTTAAAGGCGAAGAGGCACTTTGAAGCCCACCGTTAACCCGGTGGGTTTTTTGTTTTCCGCCAAAATACCCCTTTTATACCCCGTTTTGGGGTATGACACTACCACCGCTCATCGAATATACTGACGGCATAAGTTCAACCGAACTTAGTCAATCAAATCCAAAAAACATTTATAAAAAAAGGAGACTGTACGATGCAAAGCAATATGACTTCAAGCAAAAAATCAGGCAAGGGCAAGACCGACCGGGTGATCTCCGAGATGGCCACCTTCTTCAAGGTCCTGCCGGGTAAAGCGGAGGAGCTTCGCGCAGCATGTGAGCGGTTCGCCGCGGCGGCCCTTAAGGGTGACCCAAAGGTCATCCAAAAGAGCGGCCTGCGCGACTCGCGGCATGTGCTCTTCGACAACGATCAGCGGCTCCTGTGGGCCACGACCTTTGAGACCGAATGGGATCCCTATATTGACGATGCCGTCCTGGTCATGGGCTTCAGGGCCTTTGTTGACTGGATGCAGTATACCGTCGAGGGCAGCACCATTATCAAATCTATGCAGGACTCGGTCAGCGCCGGGGGGCTTAGCGCCGCGAGCACCGGAGAAATCGAACAGTTCCTGTCCGCGAACACCGGCGATCTCAAGCGTATTTTGCAGTCAACCCAGGCCCCCGCGGTCGGGTATTGGAATATGCTCGCGGATCAGACGGTCCCGCAGATCCGCAAAGCTCAGCGGGTGGAAGCCGCCTTTCAGCAGGTCCTCGACCGTCCCGATGCCGCCGAGGCGCTCCAACACCCGGCC
>CAZDMM010000667.1:1773-4613 GCA_964505845.1 uncultured Caldilineaceae bacterium | reverse complement strand
CCAATGAAGCGCCGCCAGCCATCATCTCCATTTTCCTGGGCGACCAGTTGACCGACGTTTTTGAGCAAATCAAGGCCGGCGGGGCTACCTCGTCTAAAGCCAAAGGCACGTTGACCATTGGGGTTGACACCCTGCCCCATCTGCCGCGAGACGCCGGCGACCGCAACCGCACCAGCCCCTTTGCCTTTACCGGCAACAAATTTGAATTCCGGGCGGTGGCCTCACACCAATCCATTGCCGGGCCACTGGTGGCGCTCAACACCATCGTGGCCGACTCGCTGGATTACATCGCCACCTACCTGGAAAAGGCGGTCAAAAACGCGCCTCACAAGTTCAATGAGGCTGTACAGGAAATCCTCACCCAAATTATCCGGGAACATCACCCCATCATCTTTAACGGCGACGGCTACTCCGAAGCCTGGCATAAAGAAGCAGAAAAGCGCGGCCTGCCCAACCTCAAAACCTCGGTAGAGGCTTTGCCGGTGATCGGCAGCGATGAGGTGGTGGCCCTGTTTGAGAAGTACAACGTTCTCTCCCGGCGCGAGCTGGAGAGCCGCCGCGACATCTACCTGGAGCAGTACTGCAAGGCCATCAATGTGGAAGCGCTGCTGATGATTGAGATTGCCAAAACCAAAATTTTCCCGGCGGCCATCCGCTACCAGGGGGAACTGGCGGCCACCTGCGCCAACTTGAAAGCGGTCGGCTATACCTTTGATACCGATACGCTGGATAAAATGACCGACCTGGTCAAATGTCTGCAAGACAGCATCGCCGACCTGGAACGGGCCGTGGCCCACAACGGGGCCGACAGCCTGCTGGCCGAAGCCAGGCATTTCCGCGATGACATCCTGCCGGCCATGGTCGAGGTGCGAAAATACGCCGATGCCCTGGAAGGCATGGTGGCCGACGACCTGTGGGCCTTGCCGACCTATCAAGAAATGTTGTTCATCAAGTAAAAACATTAATAAATTAAGGAGGCAACATGGCTGTAGCAAACACCCCCAAAGAAGTGCTGGAGTTCATCAAAAAGAATGACATCAAAATGGTGGACTTGAGGTTTGTTGACCTGTTTGGCACCTGGCAGCACTTTAGCGTGTCTACTCGCGAGGTGGACGAAGGCTTGTTTGAGGATGGCATCGGTTTTGACGGCTCATCCATCCGGGGATTCCAGACCATTGATGAGTCTGATATGCTGCTCATCCCGGATGCCAACACCGCTTTTGTAGACCCCATCTTTGAAACGCCCACCATCGTGGTGATCTGTGATGTGTATGACCCCATCACCCGGCAGGCTTACTCCCGCGACCCGCGCAACGTGTCTAAAAAAGCCGAAGCTTACCTCAAGCAGACCGGCATCGCCGACTCCGCCTTTTTTGGCCCGGAGGCGGAGTTCTTTGTGTTTGACAGCGTGCGCTACGGCGGCGGCACCAACTCTAGCTTTTACTTTATTGACAGCGTGGAGGGCTGGTGGAACAGCGGCGGCGAGTTGAGCAAGCTTGGCCCCAATTTGGGCGGCCAAATTCCCCCCAAGCGCGGCTACTTCCCGGTACCGCCGGCCGACACCCTGCAAAACCTGCGCAGCAAAATGGTGCTGGCGATGGAATCGGTGGGCATTAATGTGGAAGTGCATCACCACGAGGTGGCAACCGCCGGGCAGTGCGAGATTGATATGCGTTTCTCCCCACTCACCCTGATGGCCGACTGGCTGATGATGTACAAATATATCGTTAAGAGCGTGGCCCGCCAGCACGGCATGACCGCCACCTTTATGCCCAAGCCCCTTTTTGGCGATAACGGCAGCGGCATGCACACCCACCAGAGCTTGTGGAAAGGCGGGCGCACCCTGATGTTTGATGAAGCTGGCTACGCGCAGCTTTCTCAAACCGCGCTGTACTACATCGGCGGGCTGCTCAAGCACGCGCCGGCGCTGCTGGCCTTTGCCGCGCCCACCACCAACTCCTATCGCCGCCTGGTGCCCGGCTACGAAGCGCCCATCAACCTGGTTTACTCCCAGCGCAACCGCTCGGCCATTTGCCGCATCCCCATGTACTTCTCCAGCCCCAAGGCCAAACGGGTAGAGTTCCGCGCCCCCGACCCAAGCTGCAACCCTTACCTGTGCTTTGCCGCCCTCTTGATGGCCGGCCTGGACGGCATCCAAAACCAGCTTGACCCCGGCGCGCCGATTGACAAAGATTTGTACGACCTGCCGGCCGAGGAAGCAGCCAAGATCACCAACACCCCCGGCTCGCTCTCGGATGTGTTGGACGCCCTGGAAGCCGACCACGAATTTTTGCTCAAGGGGGATGTCTTTACGCCCGATTTGATTGAGGCGTATATCAATTACAAACGGCTGGAAGAGATTGACCCGGTGCGGCTGCGCCCCCATCCCCACGAGTTTTATCTGTATTTTGATATTTAAGCCGCCTTAGCCAGCCTTGATTGGCTCATGTCAAGAACTAGTGCATGTGGCACAGGCTTTCTAGCCTGTGGCGGGCAGACTGGAAAGTCTGCCCCACGAGTTGTACTTGTTCTAAACATGAGCCGCCTTGATTTACGCGACAGGCTCTAAGACGAACCCCCAGGAGCAGCCTCCTGGGGGTTTTTACGTTCTTGAAGCGATCTAGGGGGGCGCTTTGGCCTCACGCGAAGCTGACATTTAAGAAACAGGCTCTTAGGTATGGGTGGGTCGGGCTGTGGCTGAGTTTCGCCGGTCACAGACCCGGCGGGAGCGTCAATCCACGCCCGGCGCTTTAAAGAAAGCATCCTGGTACTTTTTTTAAAGCAGCATGGTACTTTTTTAAAAACACCATGCTACTTTTTAAAAAGTACCATGCTACATG
>CAZDMM010000667.1:0-1673 GCA_964505845.1 uncultured Caldilineaceae bacterium | reverse complement strand
CATGGTACTTTTTTAAAAACACCATGCTACTTTTTAAAAAGTACCATGCTACATGCCACCCAAACACCATGCTACATGACCCCCAAACACCATGCTGCATGACCCCCAAACACCTGGGTGTTTGGGTTTAAACACCTGGGTGTTTGGCTTTACTTACCCGTATGGCGAGGTTCAATCACCATGATACTTCAGTCTGAAATACCTGGGTGTTTGGGTCTAAACACCTGGGTGTTTGGGTCTAAACACCTGGGTGTTTGGGTTTAAACACCTGGGTGTTAGCCGCCGCTCACCCAGGTGCGGGAGGCCCCTCATGCAGATGTTGTCAGGGATCGTTACGGATATGTATCGGTAACGAGGTAGGGATTTACGATTTACGATTTATACCGCAAGGGCGCTCTGCGCGCCTTCGGCGTCCTTTAGGACGATTTACGATTGGGTTGCCATACGGATCATACTCATTATACCCCATTATTATGCCGCTGGCATCTACGGCTTGGCGGATCGAGCCGAGGCCGTCGGGCAACAGGTAGCGGCGCAGGCCAGCCTTCTTGGTCATGATGACGCCGGGTAAGTGGAGATAGCTCTCGCTGGCGGAAGTGTAGATGACTTCGGGTAAGGCTGAGGCGGAGTCTAACTGGCTGTCTAAAAATTATCTAAAACGCCTTTTGGACACCATTTTTACCAAAATAAGAGGTCTTTCTGGAACATTTTTGAGCTAATTTCGACCAGTTTTGGCCCGGTAGTACCGCCTTAAAGCGGGGCGTCCGCCCAGGGCTGAAAGCCCCCGGCTACAACAAGTGAAAGCCGGTTCAAAACCGGCTCACAGGGGCACTTTGAGCCTGCTTCAGCGGGCTTCCACCGGGAGTAGCCGGGCGTTTTAACGCTCGGCGGAGGGCGTGGCGGAGCTGATTTTGTCATGACCGAATACTCTCAGCAGTGAAGACCGAGTTAATCGTCAGCGAACCCGGCCCGCCGCTCAAGGGTTGGCGCACCGTAATCCCGGAGGAGTTGCCGCCTCCCTGTCTCGAACCACTGACCGCACTGAACGTCACTGATTTCACCGAACTGCCCTCAGTGATCTCACCCCTCTCAGCGTCTCAGTGGTTCCACCCCTCGAACCACTGACCGCACTGAACGTCACTGATTTCACTGAACTGCCCTCAGTGACCTCACCCCTCTCAGCGCCCTCAGTGGTTCCCCCACCAAAAAATGGAGCGATGATTGACCACTCCGCTTCAAGGGTTGAGTTGGGCTGGGTCTCATCACAGGTTTGACTTAGCCTACCAACTCAAGCCGGGCTTTAGATGACAGGGTGTTATAACCTCAGCCTAATCCTTTTGAGTTTAGTTCTGCCAAATATTTCTCCGCCAAGTCGCGCTCATCCGAGAATAAAGCTTATTCTGCTGGAAAAGCCAGTACTCGTTCAAAATCGCTTTTGGCTTCAGCCCACTGTCCAAGTTGATAAGACTGGTAATACCTTGCATTGTAGTCCATCAACCCAAAGCCCGCCTCGACTCGCTGCGCCGTGAAGCCAAAATCCGTCGGGCCACTCCCACCCCACCGGGTTTCACCGTAAGGCAAATACCGCGCCTGGCTCACCACCGCGCCGTTACCATCAGTTGTTAAAGAAGTAGACCCCAAATGGTCGCTGTGTAAGTAGTATACCACATTCC
>CAZDMM010000666.1:0-4616 GCA_964505845.1 uncultured Caldilineaceae bacterium | reverse complement strand
TCAACCCCACCCTGACTATCATCGCTCAAACCCTGCGGGTGGCCGATTTTATCAAGAGTAAGGTGTGGTAATCAATTTTAGAAAGGAGAAAAATCATGTTCACACCAAATTGTTCAAAAGGGTTCAAATGGTTTCTTGTCGTCGGGTTGGCCGTCGTCGGGCTAATCCTGGTCAGCGGCCTGGCAGTCGCCAGTTCCAACTGCAAAAAGGTGAAAGGCGACTTTGTGCTGCAGCCCGTGACCGGGCCGGCCTGCACCTCGCCGGTGGGCATCTGCGCTACCGGAACGTACAAAGGCGGCATTAAGGGCAGCAGCCAATTCACCGGGAGCAGCCTGGTTCCCACCGCCGATACGCCGAGCAGCGGGGTCGTCCTCTTGACCGGCGATAACCTCATCCAAACCGAGCAGGGCAGCCTGACCACCAAAGACGCGATCGTTTTAAGAACCACCGGCGCGGGCGAGTTTAGCGAGGTTGACGTTGTGGTTGGTGGAACTGGGGAGTTTGCCGGCGCCAGCGGCGTTATCCAGGCGGTTGGCACGTTTACGGCGGACGGTGGCGCGGGGGAGTACCAGGGGGAAATCTGCACCCCCTGATGAAAACCTGGCGGCTCACCAGCTTATCATTAGTCAGGCAACAAAAGGAGAAATGGGCAATGCACATCCGGCGGGCAATCCCGGCAGACCGGGAAGTCCTCTTTGACATCTGGCTGCACTCTGTCCAGGCGACGCACACTTTCGTATCGGAGGAGGATATCCAGTCTTTCATCCCCCTGGTACAGGATTACCTCGCATCCAGCGAGCCGGAGTTCTGGGTTCTTTGCTCCGACTCCGGGGCGGCCATGGGGTTCATGGGGATGGCCGGAAATAAGATTGATGCCTTGTTCCTCGCCCCGGAGTTCCATCGCCGGGGCGGCGGCAGACGGTTGGTTCAGCATGCCCAGGCGCTTTGGGGCCAACTGACGGTGGATGTCAACGAGCAGAACTGGATGGCCTGCCGCTTCTATGAGGCGTGCGGGTTCGTCGTGGAAGGGCGGTCGGAGTTGGACGACGCAGGGCGGCCGTACCCGCTATTGCACATGCGGCTAAGGCCGCCCACCCCGGCCACCGGCCAGGTGGAAATTCTCGAAGGGGAGGACAATAAAATGAATATGAACTCTGTCGCCCAGATTGCCAACCTGCTTTCTCAGGCCGGCTCGGCCCACCATCACTTTGAGCAGACCGTCCTCAACGGCGTTTACGACCAGGAGTGGCCGGCCTGGTACGCCGATTACGTGATCAAACATGGCCTTAACGATCTGCTGCCAAAACCGGTCACGGTCGAGCAACTGAGCCACTTCTTCAGCGAGAGCTACGAAATCTACAAATTAAAAAACTCACCCCTGGGCTGGGCCGATTACACCGCCCAGGAAATCAGCCAACGCTGGCGGAATGAGGGCTGAACCTCACCGGGAGGGAAACGATGGACAAGCAAAACTGTCGCTACACTTTTGATTTTGGCCGGGAAGTGTGCAGCCATCTGGCCGTGGCCGAGGAGCGCGAATGGCTGGTTACCAATGGCCTTGGCGGCTACGCCTCCGGCACAATTGCCGGGGTGCTGACCCGCCGCTACCACGGCTTGCTGGTAGCCGCGCTCAAGCCACCGTTGGGCCGCACTCTGCTGCTGGCCAAGCTGGATGAAACGGTGGCCTGCAACGGCGACAGCTACCCCCTGTTTGCCAATCGCTGGGCCAGCGGGGTGGTTGACCCTCCCGGCTTTCATTACCTGGAATGTTTTCACCTGGAAGGAACGATCCCGGTCTGGACATTTGGGTTGGCCGAAGGGCTGTTGGAAAAGCGGGTCTGGCTGCAAGCCGGGGCCAACACCACCTACATCCGCTATGACTACAGCCGGGGCAGCCGCCCATTGGTGCTGACCCTCAAGGCCATGGTCAACTACCGCGATTACCACGGCAGCACCCACGCCGGCGATTGGCAGATGCAGATTTCTCCGGTGGCGCACGGCCTGCGGGTCAATGCTTATGACGGCGCTGCGCCGCTGTACCTGTTGAGCCAGCAGGCCGAGGCCAGGCCGGAACACACCTGGTACCGGAACTTCTATCTGAGTGTGGAAGCCTATCGCGGGTTGGATGCCGTCGAAGATCACCTCTACGCCGGCTTTTTCCGGGCCATCCTCCGCCCCGGTGAATCGGCCACCCTGGTTGCCAGCACCGAACCGGAACCGAACCTGGACGGCGTCATGGCTTACGCCGAGCGGCAGGCCCACGAGCAGCGGCTTATGATCCCGGCTCCGGCTGTTTCAACCCCGGCCACCGGCTGTTCCGATCTGGCCCAGCACCTGGCCCTGGCCGCCGACCAATTTATCGTCCGCCGTCCCCTGCCCGACGACCCCGGCGGCCACTCAATCATTGCCGGCTACCCCTGGTTTGGCGATTGGGGCCGCGACACGATGATCAGCCTGCCCGGCCTGACCCTCTGCACCGGGCGGCCCGAAGTAGCCCGCAGCATCCTGCGCACCTTTGCCCGCTTTGTGGATCAGGGTATGCTGCCCAATTGCTTCCCCGATGCCGGGGAAACGCCCGAATACAACACGGTTGACGCTACCCTGTGGTATTTTGAAGCCATCCGCGCCTACTATGCCGCCACCGGCGACGATGCTCTGCTGGCCGAACTCTGGCCGGTTCTGCAAGAGATCATCGCCTGGCACCGGCGGGGCACGCGCTACCATATCCACGTAGACCCCAGCGACGGCTTGCTTTACGCCGGTGAGCCGGGGGTGCAACTCACCTGGATGGATGCCAAAGTGGGCGATTGGGTGGTCACGCCCCGTATGGGCAAGCCGGTGGAGGTCAACGCCCTATGGTACAACGCCCTGCGGAGCATGGCCGATTTTGCCCAGCGGTTGGGCCAACCCGCGGAGGAGTATGAAGCCGGCGCTGAGCAGGTTCAGACCGGCTTTGCCCGCTTCTGGAACGAGGCCGCCGGCTACTGCTACGATGTGCTGGACGGCCCCAACGGCCACGAGGCGAATTTGCGGCCCAACCAACTCCTGGCCGTTTCCTTACCGCACAGCCCGCTCGACGCCCGGCAGCAGCGGGCCGTGGTGGATACGTGCGCCCGCTACCTGCTCACCCCGCACGGCCTGCGCAGCCTGGCCCCCGGCGACCCGGCCTATGTGGGCCACTACGGCGGCAGCCCGCGCCAGCGAGATGGCGCGTACCATCAGGGGACGGTCTGGGCCTGGCTGATCGGGCCGTTTGTCAGCGCCCACTTGAAAGTCTACCGCGACCCGGCCCTGGCCCGCTCCTATTTACTGCCCCTGCTGCGCAGTTTAGCCAGCAACACCATCGGCAGCCTCAGCGAAATTTTTGAGGGCGACGCCCCTCACCTGGGACGCGGCTGCACCGCTCAAGCCTGGAGCGTGGCCGAGGTACTGCGGGCCTGGCAGGAGGTGACTGCCGCGCAGCATGAAAATGTCATTGCGAGGTCGTAAGGCCGAAGCAATCCCCACCTCTACGCGGAGACTACTTCGCCTACGGCTCGCAGTGACATGCCATAAGGGTGTCATTGCGAGGCCGTAAGGCCGAAGCAATCCCCACCTTTGCCCGGAGACTGCTTCGCCTGCGGCTCGCAGTGACATGCCATAAGGGGTTGTATCTCTGGCCTAATATCTCGCGCTTGCTTGGGATTCGAGGCCTTATGAAGATACGATCTCTGAGCCAAAACGCAACAGTCGTGCTGCTTCTTGGGCCATTGTGCGTACGATTTCTTCTGCAGGTTCAATCCGAGATACCAGGCCGGCGCTTTGTCCGGCATACAGAGCCAGAGCTTCCACGTCACCGCTCATACCTGGGAAAGGATAGGCCGACTCATAGCGGGTGACCGGGCTGCCATCCGGCCAGGCTGCAACGGCCTCCCCTTCTCCGGGTCGTTGTCCGCTCGGTGGGGAGCCGGCCATCTCCCAGCGGGTAATTGTTTCATTCTTAAGCGTTCGATGGGGCGAATGGGAGGGCCACCCCCCATCAAACACGGTTGAATAGACTGTATCGGTCTCTTGGGCCTTCAAAACTCTTTCTTTGTAAGTGGCATGAGCGGCCGCTTCTTCACTTGCCAAGAAGCGCGTTCCCACCCAGACTCCGGCTGCGCCCAGCATCAAGGCAGCGGCCACCCCCCGCCCATCAGCGATGCCGCCCCCGCAGCCACGACCGGCTTGGGAGCAACAGCATCGGCCACAAGCGGTATCAGGGGCAACGTGGCTACAGTCCCCCACACATGGCCGCCGGCTTCCCAGCCTTGAGCCACAATAATGTCAACCCCGGCCTCACTAACGTGGCGAGCTTCAGCGGCGCTGCCAACCGTGTGCATCAGTAACGCGCCGGCAGCGTGGATCTTCGCCACGTGCTTGGCCGGGTCGCCCGAAGAGAGAACCAATGGGCACGCCTTCGTCTAAACATACCTCCACGCGCTTCTCTTGGGGCCAGGCCAAGCCTAAATTGACGCCGAAGGGCCGGTTGGTCAACTGGCGTACTTGCCGGATAACCTGCCGGGTGTCATCTGAACTTCGCCAGGTGGCTGACACCATGCCCAACCCGCCCGCATTGGATACAGCCGCCGCCAAGG
>CAZDMM010000665.1:0-4627 GCA_964505845.1 uncultured Caldilineaceae bacterium | reverse complement strand
GAGCCGCTATGCCCACCTGGTCAAAAACGCAGACGAACAGATCCCCGTCGGCTATACTGAGGCCAGCCGGGGCTGCAAACACCTGTGCCGCCACTGCCCCATCGTGCCGGTATATGAGGGCCATTTTCGGATTGTGCCGCCGGAGGTCGTGCTGGCCGATATTCGCCAGCAAGTGGCCGCCGGGGCGCAGCACATCACTTTTGGCGACCCCGACTTTTTCAACGGCCCCGGCCACACCCTCCCCCTGGTCAAAGGGCTGCACCGAGAGTTCCCCCGGCTTACCTATGATGTCACCATCAAAATTGAGCATCTGCTTCAGCAGGCCAGGCATCTGCCCACCCTCAAGGAGACCGGCTGCCTCTTTATCACCAGCGCCGTCGAGTCCTTTGATGAAAGCATCCTGACCATCTTTGACAAGCGCCATACCAAAGCGGAATTTGTCAACGCCTTAAAGCTGTGCCGCCAACTTGATCTGCTGCTGGCCCCGACCTTTGTCGCCTTTACCCCCTGGACCACCCTGGCCGGCTATCGCGCTTTTTTGCAAGAGATTGTGGGGTTGGGGTTGGTAGAGCAAGTCTCGCCGATTCAACTGGCTATCCGCCTGCTGATTCCTCCCGGCTCCAGGCTGCTGCAACTGCCCGAAGTCCAAAAACTGGTGGGCGAATTGGATCAAGCCCGGCTTGCACATGTCTGGCGCAGCCCCGACCCGGCCGTAGATGAGTTGCAGCGCGACCTGGAATACCTGGTGCAGTACTGCGCCGGCCAGCATGTGCCCCGGCGCGAGGTCTTTCGGCGGGTGTGGGAGCGGGCTTACCAGGGCAGCACGTCTTTCCCCAACTTATCGCCCGCCTCCCGCTTTACGCCTTACCTCACCGAACCCTGGTACTGTTGAGCGGAGCCAACCGCGGAGCAGTTTGCTTCGCTCTATCTCTAAAATATGTTTTCTATTCTCTTGTTAGGCGCCCCCCAAATTAACCGGCAGCAGCAGCCGGTCGCCATCCCCCGCCGCAAAAGCCGGGCCATCATCTATTACCTGGCGGCCCAAACTCACCCCCTTACCCGCGACCACCTGCTGGCTTTCTTTTGGCCTGACCACGATCGCTCCACCGGGCAGCAAAACCTGCGGGCCACCCTCTACGGGCTGCGCAAAACCTTTGGGGCGCTGCTGGCGGTGGATGAAGATACCATCGCGCTGGCCCCGGAAACCAGGGTAGACGCCCGCATGTTTGAAGCTCAACTGGCCGACCCCAGCGCAGACCTCTTCGCCATCAAAGAAACGCTCGCCCTCTACCGGGGCGATTTTCTGCACGGCTTTACCCTGCCCGACCTGCCAGAATTTGATGATTGGGCCATGCTGGAACGGGAACGCTACCGCCGCCTGGCCGTGAGCGGGTTGACCCGGCTCGGCCACCTCTATGAGGCACAGCAAGATTTTCGGGCGGCCCTGGAAACGCTAGACCAGGCCCTGGCCTTTGACCCCCTGCAAGAGGATCTGCAGCGCCTGGCCCTGCGCTGGCATTACCTGGCCGGCGACCGGGCCGGGGCCATCCGCCGCTACGAAAATTTTCGCCAACTGCTGGGTGATGAAATGGGTGTGCCGCCCATGGAGGAAACCCGCACCCTCTACGATGCCATCATCACCGACACCCTCAGCCCCGAAATCTGGCCGGTTCCCTCGCCGCTTTCCCTGGGTAAAGGCAAGATCCGCCTCGGCCCAGGCGTCAAATCTTTACCCTTTGTGGGGCGTGAAACGGAACTGCAAAAACTCAACAATCTGGCTGTGGCCGCTAAACTGGTTTTGCTAGAAGGTGAGCCGGGCATTGGCAAATCGCGCTTGCTGGAGCAGTTTATCCAAACCCGGCCCAAACCGGCCCTCATCCTGACCGGCCAGGCCCGCGAGCTTGAATCCAGTCTGCCTTACCACCCCATCATCGAAGCGTTTCGGGGCTTGTTAAGCCGGCCCGATTGGCCCTCACTGCGGCTCATCCTCAACCTGCCGCCGGTCTGGCGCAGCGAAGCAGCCCGCCTGCTGCCAGAGCTGGCCCCCAGCGGTCACAGTCCGGAGGCCGCTTCTCAGGCCCCAGACGAGCTCCGCCTGTGGGAAGGGGTCAGCCAGTTTGTGCTGGCCCTGGCCCGCCAGGTTCCCCTGTGGCTGATCCTGGATGATCTGCACTGGGTTGACTCCTCCACTCTGGGCCTGTTGGGCTATTTAATGCGCAAAACCGCCCAGGCCGCCGCCGCCGTCTATTTTGTCGCCGCTGCCCGGCCGGTCGAACCCCGCACACCCCTGGCGCTTTTGCTGGCCACCCTGTTGCGCGAAGGCCGGCTGGAACGGCTGGCCCTGAATCGCCTGACCCCTGCCGAAATCACGGCCCTGGCCCAACACCTGAGCAGCCCGGTTCACGCCGCGCCGCTGGCAAAATGGCTCGGCCAGCGCTCCGAAGGCAACCCCTTTATCCTGGTTGAGTTGGTGCGTTATGCCCAGGAGCACGGCCTGCTCTCACCCGACGGCATTCTCAATTTGACCGGCTGGCCAGATGCGCCCATCGTGCCGCCGACCGTTTACAGCTTGATTCAGGCCCGGCTGGCCCGCCTCTCCGAGGCCGATTGGCAGGTATTAAACGCGGCCGTCGCTGTTGGGCGCGAATTTGAATTTGAGGTGGTAGCCCATGCCGTTGCCCTCTCCGATGCGGCGGTGCTGGACAGCCTGGACAGGCTGCAAGGCTTGGGTCTGATTCAGCCCCGGCAAGGTTCGCTGTTCCGCTTTGACCACCCCTTGACGATGGAAGTGGCCTACCAAGAGATCAGCGAGCCGCGCCACCGGCTGTTCCATCGCCGGGTGGCCGAAGCCATGGAAAGCATTTACAGCCAGCACCGGCTGGACTCGGCGGCCGGGCTGCTGGCTCAGCACTTTAGCGAAGGCGGCGTGCCGGAGCGGGCGGCCAAATACGCCTTTAAGGCCGGGCAGCGGGCGGTAGCCCTGGCCGCCTGGCATGAGGCCATTGCCTTTTTTGAGCAGGCTTTGGCCGAGTCGGAATCTTTGGGCGACCTGGCCCAGCGGCAGATGATTTTGGCGGCGTTGGGCCAGGCCTGCCTGCATGCCGGGCAGTTCAGCCGGGCCGCCCAAACCCTGCGGGCCGCGCTCGACCTGTCTAAAATGGGCCAAAACAGCGTTAACACAGGCGTTTTGCACCTGGGCCTGGGCGAGACGTTGGTGCTGGCTAACCGTATCGGCGAAGTGCTGGCCCTGGCCGAAGAAATCAGCGCCGACCCTCAGCCGGAAGCGGCGGTGAACGCGGCCTATTTTCGGGGCGTGGCCCTCTCGCACAGCCGGGCCGACCTGCCCGGCGCCATTGCCCAGGTACAGCAGGCCGAGGCTTTGTTACAACAGCTCCAACCTAAACCGGCTGAAGGCGTGGTAACTTTGGGCCAGCTCAAATTTGAGCTGGGCAACATCCTGGCCCGGCGGGGCGACCTGCCGGCCGCCATTGAGTCTTACCGGGCCGGGCTTGAGGCCACCCAGGGTATGGAAAACGAAAGCGCGCTCAGAAATCATATTCTCTTTCATAACAACCTGGCCTATCACCTGCACCTGCTGGCCAACCCGGCTGCCGCCGGTTATGCTCAAAAGGGTTTAACCCTGGCCCAGGAAAAAGGCGTGCTCTCGGTTTTGCCCTATCTGTGGTCTACCCTGGGTGAAATCAGCCTGGCTCAAAACGACCTGGCTGCCGCCGAGCAGCATTTCAAGGAAGGGTTGGCCCTGGCCCGGCAGTTTTCTATCCCGGAACGCATCGCCGGACTCACCGCTAACCTGGGCCTGGTGGCCCGGCAGCGCCGCCAGCCAGAGTTGGCCCGGCAGCACTTGGTCGAAGCCCTGACTCAAGCCGAAGAATTAAATTTACGCCACCTGGCGGTTCAAATCCGTTTGTGGCTGGCCCCCTTTTTACCCCTCGCCGAGGCGCGCGCCCACCTGAACGCCGCCCGCGCCGTTGCCGAGCACGACGGCTACGACCTGCTGCTGGCCGAGGCGAATCGACTCCAAGCGGAAATATCGTAAAGCTTGGAAGATTGGAAGGCTGGAGGGTTGGTCGGTTTTCCCCGACCGCCAGCCTCCATCTCTCCAACTTTCCATGTTCACGTTTTGTTCACGCTCAGATTACGCTCCCCTGTTATGATAAGAGCATCAATAACAAATAAACTTTATCATTTAACAGGAGTTAAACCATGTCTTGGCAGTTAGATAAGTCTCATTCTGAAATTAGTTTTTCGGTGCGCCACATGATGATCAGCACGGCGCGCGGCCGCTTTGAAGAATTTGAGGGTAACTTTGATATTGATGAAGCCAATCCCAGCCAATCAAAGATTGAGGTAGTGATCCAGGCCGCCAGCATCAACACCAAAGATGCTCAACGCGACGGCCATTTGAAATCGCCCGACTTCTTTGATGTTGAGAAATACCCGACCATCACCTTCAAAAGCACCCGTGTTGAACAAGTCAACGGCCAGCAGGCCCGCTTAATCGGCAATTTGACCATCAAGGACGTTACCCAAGAAGTAGCACTGGCGGTTGAATACGCCGGCCCATCCACAAGCCCCTGGGGTACGGTCAGCGCCGGATGCAGCGCCC
>CAZDMM010000664.1:0-4627 GCA_964505845.1 uncultured Caldilineaceae bacterium | reverse complement strand
TCGGCGTTGAACTGGGCTATCTGTTACCCTGTAGCCAACAATTGCCTAAGCGTTTTTGGGAATAATTTGTCCGGCAAAGGTTTGAACGACTATTTTCCCATCTTTAACCACAAAAGTGTCGGTACCCAGGGGAACATCATATTTGGCCGAGCTGGCGGCCCAGAAAATGTAGGCGATGTCGCCAACAATTTCCTGTTTTTTCATCTCAAATGGCGAGCCGGCCGGTAGAATCTCGGTGACAAATTTGGTAAATGCCTGTCGCAGCCCATCAAAGCCACGCACAGTCGCATCAGGTAAGATAAGCACCGAATCTTCGGTGTAATCTTTTAGAATTTCATCTACATCGCCGGCCCCAAATGCTTGCAGGTGATGCACCAACACCGCTTCCGTTTGTTTGACTAATGCGGACGCCATTTTTCCTCGCTTTCTTTGAGCTATTAAATTATTAAAAGGTGATAATCTGTTCTTGTTTTGTTTCACCTCCTTCAACCACTAGACCGGAGGCGGATAATCCACAAATACCCCGGCCTGGCCCGCCACCCGGAGAGCCGCTTCCACATTGACCACGTGCGGCCCATTCTGGCTAAGGCGGATTTCGATCAGTTCGCCGGGCTGGATAGGAATCTCCCGCTCACCATCCAGGGCCAGCACGGTGGGGGCGTGCGTTACCGGCTTTTGCTCGCCCACGCCCAGCCAGTGAACCGCCTGAATCGGGACGGGTAGAATCAGCCCCGGCGCGAGGGGAGCAAGCACCTGCGGCCCGGGGCCAACCTCTACCCAAACGCCGCTCTTGCCATTGCGGGAAGTTTCCGGCAGGTAGCCGGCAATGGCCGATGCACCGATGGTGGCCGGCCGGGCCTGGGCCAGAATGACCGCCCGTATCTTATTGGCATCCCAAATGGCCCGGCTGCCCACAAAGCGCTCGTCGTAAACCACCACATCCACCAGGGCCAGGTCAATGGGCTGGCCGTTGCGCAAAATATCCAGCCGCCGGGCCAGCCGCACTGCCTCGGCCCGCACCCCGGCCACGTTCAGGGCGACCACTGCCGCAGCCAGCCCGGCCAGGGTGCCTTCGACCATCACCGGAAAGGCGTTGTTGGTGCCGGTAGAGATGGGCGCCAGTGGCACGTACCCGCAGCCTTTGGCCACGGCCCGGTTGGTACCGTCGCCGCCCAGGGTGATGATGCAGCCCACCCCGGCCTCGGCCATCAGCCGGGCTGCGGTGGTCGAGTCCTGGGCGGTGTTGGTCACAGGCATATCCAGCAGGTCAACCCGCAGGTTCACCCCGGCCTTCTCCTGGGCGTTAAGCGCCAGCCCAAAACTGTCGGGCATGGCTAAAACCTGGCCGATGCCCAGCGCGTCCAGGCCACGCAGGGCGCGACGGATAATGTTAATTTTTTCCCGGTTATCAAACACCGAGCCGTGAGCCACCAGCCGCCGGATATCCTTGCCGGAAGCCGGGTTGGCGATAATCCCAACAATGGCGGTCATGCGTCTCCGTCACCACGCAGAGGCCGGACTAATATAGCCCAGCAGCCGCATGGTGCGCGTGCCGGCCTGAGCGGCTTCTTTTACTTTGGGCAGCAAGGTTTCCCAGTTGGCGCGATAACGATTTCCGGGCAGGGCAATGGCAATGGAAGCCAAAATTCGGCCCTGCGCATCAAAAATCGGCCCCCCAATGCAATACACGTCGGGCAAAAACTCCTCCCAATCCAGGCTGTAACCCTGCCGGCGCACCTCAGCCAGGTGAGTTTTTAAGGTCTTGGCGTCGGTAAGGGTTTGGCCGGTATAGGCCACCAGTTCGTGGCCGGCCAGATAACGGTCCAACTGCGGCTCATCAAGATGGGCCAGGATGGCTTTGCCCAGGGCAGAGGCGTGGTTGCCGGCCGTAAAGCCAATCACCAGGGTTTTGACTCGCACCGACAGAGGGCTTTCGGCAATGGCCGATAGGACAATCTCCTGCCCATCCCACAGCGAAAGGTAGGCTGTCTCCTGGGTAACTTCCTGCAAAGCTTGCACGTGGGGAGTGAGCTGCTGCACCAGTTGGGCCGGGGAAGCCTGGCCGTGGATGGTATACCCGATTTTGCCGCTGAGGCGGAATAGCAAGCTCTCCGGGTCTTTGACCACGTAAGCAGAAGCTATGAGGGTGTTCAGCAGGTGATAGCAGGTACTGAGGTTGAGATGGAGTTTTAAGCTGACCTGCTTGGCGTTTAAGCCGCTTGGATACTGGGCCAGCAGTTCCAAAATGCACAAGGCCCGTTGAACTGAACCAATCAGGTCGGTTTGGGCCGATTGAGGGGCGGAGCTAAAGATAGTTTGCGGTAACATCATAGCGTCATTGCTAACGGCGGTTGATCTTCAACCGCCGGACTCCAAATCTATAGGTGTTTAGAGCTAGCCGATCACGCATCCCAATGCGTCATCTACAAAATCTGCGGGTGTTCAGGCAGCACCAGGAAGGGAAGCGATCTGATTTCAAATACTGAAATGGGGGTGAGAATAAATGCAGCTACTCTAAATTGTAATCAAATTTTCCGGATAACACAAGAGGGAACTTTTCAGATAATGAAATAACTGGTTGGCCTTACTCTAAAGGCGGAAAGACATCCGGTTCGACCTGGTAGCCCTCGGCCAGCTTGTTGGTGGTGTTGAACATCCCGATCACGGCCAGCAGTTCCCCCAGCATTTCGTTGTCCATGCCCAATTTTTTGGCGGCCGCGGTGTGGGAATTGATGCAGTAGGCGCAGCCGGTGGTGGCGCTGACGGCAATGGCAATCATCTCTTTGGTCAGCGGGTCAAGCCGGCCCGGGGCCATCACCTCCTTCAAATCGCGCCAGACGCGGGCCAGCGTCGGCGGGTGGGTGGCGATGGTTTTCCAGAAGTTGTTGACGTATTCGGTTTGACGGGTGGCTTTGATGTCGTCGTACACGGCCCGCACTTCCGGGCTGGCGTCTTCGTATTCAATCATTTTGACGGTTGGCATAAGTCACTCTCTGCATGCATCCAGAATTGTTTGAAGGAATCGGAGATTAGAGATTGGAGATTAATAATCTCTAATACCACAAGGGTACTATGTCTCCAATCTCTGCATCATTAGCGATGCTGCCACACAGGCGGGCGTTTTTGAATAAAAGCATCAATACCCTCGGCGGCGTCCGCGGCCATCATGTTGCAGGCCATCACTTCGCTGGCGTATTGGTAGGCGTCGCTCAGGCCCATTTCCAGTTGCTTGTAGAACATCTGCTTACCGGTCGCCACGGCCACAAAGGATTTGGATAGGATGGACTGCGCCAGCTCATCCACCGCTGTGTCCAGCTCCTCCATCGGTACCACCCAGTTGACCAGCCCCCACTGCAAGGCGGTGTGGGCGTCAATAAAATCGCCGCTGAGGAGCAGTTGCATGGCCTGCTTGCGCGGCACATTGCGGCTGACCGGCACGGCCGGGGTGGCGCAGAACAGCCCCACGTTGATGCCGGAGGTGGCAAACTTGGCCGCGCCTGCGGCCGCGACGGCCAAATCACAGGCCGCCACCAGTTGGCAGCCCGCCGCCGTCGCAATCCCCTGTACCCTGGCAATGACCGGCTGCGGCAGGCAGTGGATAGTCAGCATCATGCGGCTGCATTGGTTGAACAGGGCGGTGTAATATTCCTGCTCCGGCTGGCTGCGCATCTCCTTCAAATCGTGGCCGGCGCAAAAGGCTTTGCCGTTGGCGGCCAATACCACCACCCGGATAGAGGAGTCGGCGGCGATGCGGTCCAACTCAGTTTGCAGCGCAGCCAGCATGGCCTCGGATAGCGCGTTATACTGTTTGGGCCGGTTCAGGGTCAGTGTGGCAACGCCGTCCCGGTCGTCACGCAAGACGATAGGGCTATCAATGGTCGCTGCTTGCATCGTAGTTACTTCAGAAACTACACTCATAAGATTTCTCTCCAGTCAAAATTGACAATTGTCAATTGACAATTCAATTAATGAATCCGCTTTTCAAACCCGGCCCACTCTTTTTCGCGCAGTTTGAACTTTTGGATTTTGCCGGTGGAGGTTTTGGGCAGCGGCCCAAATTCCACCGCTTTGGGGCACTTGAAGCTGGCCAGGTGCTGGCGGCAGAAAGCGATCATCTCTGCCTCGCTGACGGTTGCGCCGGGTTTGAGGGTGACAAAGGCTTTGGGTACTTCGCCCCATTTTTCGTGCGGCACCGCCACCACCGCCACCTCAAACACGTCGGGGTGCTTGTAGATGGCCCGCTCTATCTCGATAGTGGAGATATTCTCGCCGCCGCTGATGATGATGTCTTTGGCCCGGTCGCGCAGCTCGATGTAACCGTCGGGGTGCATGACGCCCAAATCACCGCTGTGAAACCAGCCGCCCCGAAAAGCCTGGGCTGTAGCTTCGGGATTTTTGAAGTAGCCTTTCATCACGTTGTTGCCCCGCATGACTACCTCGCCCATCGTTTCGGCGTCGGCAGGCACGTCATTCATCTGCTCGTCCACCACCCGTAGTTCGGCGGCGTGAATATAGGCTACGCCTTGCCGGGCCTTGATGCGGGCGCGTTCCTCGGCGGGCAGAGTGTCCCATTGAGTTTGCCATTCACAAATAGTGTGCGGGCCGTAAGTTTCGGTCAGGCCGTACA
>CAZDMM010000663.1:0-4629 GCA_964505845.1 uncultured Caldilineaceae bacterium | reverse complement strand
ACCTGGCCGCCACCGTTAACCTCGATTGCGGCACCGAGAACAAGGCCGGGGTAGACCGGGTGGGGGCCTGGATTCAGGAGCGCTGCCTGGCCTGGGGCTGGGCGGTGGAGCATTTTCCGCTGACTGATTACGGCGATTGCTGGCTGGCCCGGCTGCGCGGGCAGGGCAGCGGGCGCATCATGCTCATCGGCCACCTGGACACGGTTTATCCCACCGGCACGGCTGCCAGCCGCCCCATGCGCCTGGAAGGGCCAAAAATTCTTGGCCCCGGCACGTGCGACATGAAAGGTGGCTTGCTGGTGGGCATGTACGCCATGCGCGCCCTTCAGGTTAACGGCTTTGACGATTTTGCCGAGATCCTCTTTTTCTTCAACAGCGAAGAAGAGTTGGGGTCGCCGCTGTCGCGCTCGCTCTATACCCCGCTGGCTCGGCAGATGGACGCCGTGCTGGTGCTGGAGTCGGCCCGCATGAACGGCGACATTGTCAGCGCCCGCAAAGGGGCAGGAGTCTATCACGTCAAAGTTAAAGGCAAATCGGCCCACGCCGGGGTGGAGCCGGAAAAAGGGGCCAACGCCATCCTGGAAATGGCCCATCAGGTGATTGCCTTTCAAAAATTGAACAGCGTCGCGCCGGGGGTGACGGTTAACGTGGGGGTTATCTCCGGCGGTACCAAGCATAACGTTGTGCCCGACGAGGCGATTTTAGAGGTGGATGTGCGGGCGGTTGACCTGGCCGGCGTGGCCGCCATTCGCCACGCGGTGGCTAACCTGAACGGTCAAACCACCGTGCCCGGCACGCAGGCCCAAATCCAGGGCGGCTTTACCTATTTTCCGATGGCTAAAAATCCGGCTATTGCGTTTTTGGTGCAGTTGGCCCAGGAGTCGGCCCAGGAGTTGGGCTTTGAGGTTAAGGATGCCGCTACCGGCGGCGCGTCCGACGCCAACCAGATCGCGGCGCTGGATGTCCCGGTGCTGGACGGCTTGGGGCCGGTCGGCGGGCTGGACCACGGCCCGGACGAATACATTGAACAGGCCAGTATCGTGCCCCGCACGGCCATGCTGGCCGGCTTGATGCAGCGCATCCTGGCCCGGCGCGAGGAGTTGGCGCGGTTGCGAGGACAAGGGTAAGTACCTTCCCGGAAGTTTTGAGCTTCCGGGAAGATTCATGGTTTGGAGGTCAATCTCATGCCAGCCTTGATTCTGGCCAATGCGGAAATACGGGACGAATTTATCAGCGCCGGCATCGAGGCGCTGCGCGGCGGGGCCGGCGCGGCCGAGGTGGCCGAACAGGTGGCCCGCGCCGTGGAAGATGACCCGGATGAGCATACGGTCGGCTACAGCGGCTACCCCAATATCCTGGGTGAGGTGGAACTGGACGCCTCCTTTATGGAGGGGGCGACGCTCAAAGCGGGGGCGGTAGCCGCTCTCAAGGGCTTTCGCTACCCCATTGCCATCGCCCGGCAGGTGGCCGAGCGGCTGCCGCACGTGCTGCTGGCCGGGGAGGGGGCGGAACGCTTTGCGGCTGAAATTGGGGCGGAGCGGCGCGACATGCTCAGCGACTTCGCCCGCCAGGTCTGGCATCAACGGCTGCGAGGGCTGGGTCTGACCGCAGCGGAGGCGCAGGCCATCGCTCAGGGCCAGGCTTCTCTGGGCGTCATCGAGTTAGCCAAACGCGCCCTGGCTTACCAGGAAGGCCACGACACCATGAACGTGATGGTGCGAGATGCGGACGGGCATATCGTCAGCGCCGTCACCACCTCCGGCATTGCCTGGAAATATCCCGGCCGGGTGGGCGACTCGCCGGTGATTGGGGCGGGCAATTACGCCGATGACCGCTACGGCGCAGCCGCCTGCATGGGCCTGGGCGAGATTACCATCCGCCTGGGGTCGGCCCTGCGGGCGGTGATGCTGCTGCGGGCCGGTTTAAGCTTGAGCCAGGCCGGCCGTGAGACGGTGCGTGACATGTGGCCGCTGATTGGGGCCAGTGTGGCCGCTAACCACATGCAGCGGGCCGATTGGGTGCGTATTTTGCTGCTGGACGCCCAGGGGAATGTGGGCGGCTTTGCCACCCGAGCCGGGCTGCACTTCAAAGTTCAAACATTGGATGAGAGCCAACCCCGCCTGGTTGAATGCGAGTATGTAGCTGGGATGTATCCCAAATTTGGGGTAACGTAGGACAAGTTGGCAACTTGTCCCACCGAACCACCAAAATCTGGGACAGACCTTACTTGACGGCGGCGATTGGTTGGTCGTATAATCTGCCACTAAATGCTGTGATGGGTGGGTGAGGATGGATGCTTTGCTGCAAGTTCACAACCTCTCCAAATCGTTCCGGGGGGTGCGCGCTCTCAATGACTACTCTCTCCAACTGCCTCCCTTGACCATCCACGGGGTCATCGGGCCAAATGGCGCCGGCAAAACCACCCTGTTTAACCTGTTAACCGGTTTTCTAAAACCCACCTCCGGTGATTTTCATTTTCTGGGCCGCACTCTTACCCATCTGCCGGCTCACCGGATTGCCCAACTTGGCATTGCCCGAACCTTTCAAAATATCAAGCTCTTTGGCAGCCTGCCGGTCATTGAGAATGTGAAAGTGGCCTTGCAAAGCCAGGGGGCCAGCTCCTTATGGAGCACTCTGTGTTCAACCCCCTCTTTCTTACGCCGTGAGCAGGAGTTGGAAACGGAAGCCCAAAACTGCCTGGAGCTGGTAGGACTGGGCGCACAGCGCAACCTGGTTGCCCGCAGCCTGCCTTACGGCGACCAGCGCAAACTGGAAATTGCCCGCGCCATTGCGCTCAAACCCAAAATTTTGCTGCTGGATGAGCCAACCGCCGGCATGAACCCCAGCGAAACCGGCGAGGTGCTGCAGCTTATCCGCCGCCTGCGAGACGAGTTAAAAATTACGGTGATTCTAATTGCCCACGATATCCCCATGGTCATGAATTTATGCGAGCGGATTCAAGTGCTCAACTACGGCCAGTTGATTGCCGAAGGAGACCCGGCGACGGTGCGCAGCAATCCTGAAGTGATTGCCGCCTACCTGGGGCAGGCCAGGCATGCTTGAACTGCGCGATTTGCATGTTTATTACGGCAGTATCCGCGCCCTCAACGGCGTCTCGTTAACGGTCAAGCAGGGTGAGTTGGTGACGTTGATCGGCTCTAACGGGGCCGGCAAATCAACCACCCTCAAGACCATCTCCGGGTTGTTGCGGCCTCGAGCCGGCGCCATTTGGTATCAGGGGCAAGAGATTACCCGCCTGCCCACCGATAAAATTGTGGCGCTGGGTATTTCTCAGTGCCCCGAAGGGCGGCGGATTTTTGCCAGCCTGACCGTGCGTGAGAACCTGCTGCTGGGCACCGTGCAGCGTCAAAACGGCCAAAGCCTGGCCGCTGATTTGGATTGGATTTTTAGCCTGTTCCCAATTTTAAAGGAACGCCTGGCTCAAGCGGGCGGCACCCTTTCTGGCGGCGAACAGCAAATGCTGGCCATTGGCCGCGCCCTGATGAGTCGCCCCAGGTTGCTCTTGCTGGACGAACCCTCGTTGGGCCTGGCCCCGCTGATGGTGGAACTCATCTTCAGCGTTATCACCGAGCTTAAACAGCGGGGCATGACCATGCTGCTGGTGGAACAAAATGTGCACCACGCCCTCGATGTGGCAGACCGGGCTTATGTGATTGAAACAGGCCGCATCTCGCTAGAGGGGCCGGCCGAGGAATTAAAGCACAACCCCCAGGTGGAACATTCGTATTTGGGGAAGTAAAACGTACAACGTACAACGTTGAACGTTTGACCATATTTTATGACGATAGTTTACTACATCCTCCAACAACTGATCAACGCCCTCAGCATTGGCAGCCTGTACGCGCTGATGGCGGTTGGCCTGGCCATGGTGTTTGGGATTCTCCGGCTGATCAATTTTGCGCATGGCGACCTGATGATGGTAGCGGCCTATCTGGCCGTGTTTGCCCTGTCGGCCGGGCTGCCGTTGGGGCTGGTTGTGGTGGTGATGCTGGTGGGCACGGTGGTGGTGGGCCTGCTCATGGAGCGATTCGCCTACCGGCCCATCCGGGGCGCGCCCGATGTAGCGGCGTTGTTGACCTCTTTTGGGGTGGGGCAGATGCTGCAAAACGGCACATTGCTGGCCACTCGCCTGGCCGGGCAGCCGGTGCAAATTGCCTTTCCGGCCCCGGAGTTGCTGAATGGGGTGTTTACCTTTGGCCCGGTCACGGCGCCCAAGTTAAATATTGTCAGCCTGGTGGTGGGCGCGGTTGCCCTGGTTTTGCTCTCGCAGTTTATCACCCGCACCATGCTGGGCTTATCTATGCGGGCGGCGGCCGAAGACCTGCCAGCAGCCCAACTCATGGGCATCAATATCAACCGGGTGATTGCCACTGCCTTTGCCATTGGCTCTGCCCTGGCTGCCATTGCCGGCCTGCTGTTTGCGGTTCAAGCCGGCCAGATCAACCCTTATATCGGTTTTACCCCGGTTTTAAAGGCTTTCATCGCGGCGGTGATTGGCGGCTTTGGCAGCATCGCCGGGGCGGTGGTGGGCGGGTACGCGCTGGGGGCGTTGGAGGTTGTTTTGACCGCCCTGCCCGGCATCGGCGATATTTTGCCGCCGGGGATGGT
>CAZDMM010000662.1:1367-4630 GCA_964505845.1 uncultured Caldilineaceae bacterium | reverse complement strand
TTTTGTCCCGTTTGTTTTGCAATTTGTGCAAATGCCGGCCGTCTTTTATCTGCATGAACCTTTTGGCCCCACGTTTGTGCGGCAAATTCAGCGCCCTTATATGAAAGATGATAAGTGGCGACAGCGGTTGAACCGCTTTGACCCCTTGATTACCCTTTACCACAAGCGCCTGGCCGCCCTGCAGTATCAAAGCTTGCGCCAAACCAGGCTGCTGCTGGCAAATTCTCACTTTACCCAGGAGCAGATAAAAACAGCGTTTGCCTTAGACGCGCCGGTGTGTTATATGGGAGTGGACGGCGAGGCATTTTGTCCTTTACCCGGGGTCAACAAAGAAAATTTTGTCCTGTCGGTTGGAGAGCTATCTCCTCGGAAAGGGTTTGACTTTATCGTCGAAAGTCTTGGGCGTATTCCCCCGGACCAACGTCCCAAATTAAAGGTGGCCTCCAATACCGTCATACCGGAGGAAAGGGCTTATGTGGAACATCTGGCCGAGCAGTACGGGGTTGATTTAGAAGTAATGCTTAAGCTCAATGGGGATGACTTGGCCCGGCAATACAATAAGGCCCAGTTATGCATTTATGCCCCGGTTTTAGAGCCTTTTGGCCTGGTTCCGGTAGAGTCCATGGCGTGCGGCACGCCGGTGGTCGGTGTCCGTGAAGGGGGCGTACAGGAAAGTATAGTGCATGAGCGCACCGGTTTGCTGGTTGAGCGCGACCCGACAAAATTTGCTGCGGCAGTTCAATACCTGTTATCCAATCCAACCCTTGCTTCTGAATATGGGCGCAACGGCCGAGAGCACATGCTGCAGCATTGGACTTGGGACCACGCCGTGACGGAGCTGGAGAAGCACTTGATGGCCTGTGGAACCGGATAGACTCAAGGTCGGTATTTTTATCTTCAATCAGACCCTCGCCCACATCATATACAACCTCCCCTTGGGCATAGCTGAGACGTTCGTTAACGTCATTCTCTAAATTAGCTATCTTGTTGCTTTTTATAAAAGCGATAGTAAACGAGGCAAAAAGGCTAAAATGTTAAAGAATTATGCGGGTCAGACCGTTATCTTTTTTCATATTCCCAAAACGGGCGGGCAAACCTTGAGCACGATCATCGAGCATCAATATCGGCCGGACGCGATCTTCAAAACCGACCCGGAACGCCACTGGGAGTCTCTCAAGCAGTTAAAGCAGCTCCCTGAAATGGAACGACGGAAATTTAAGGCTATTGTTGGACATATGAATTTTGGAGTGCATGAGTTTTTGCCCCAACCCAGCACTTATATTACCGTATTGCGGGATCCGGTTGACCGCATTGTTTCCTACTACTATTATGTTCTCCAATATTCAGGTCATTATCTTCACGATACTGTTACCTTGCATCATATGAGCCTGAAAGATTTTATTAGCAATGAAATATCCTTAGAGTTGGACAATTTTCAGACCAGGGTCTTATCTGGCAAAGAAAAAGGGGGAAGCACCATTCCTTTTGGACAATGTAACGCCGAAACTCTGGAGTGCGCCAAACAAGACCTGCGAGACTATTTTGGCGTTGTAGGACTCGTCGAAAAGTTTGATGAGACCATAGTCCTCATGCAGAAAATTCTGGGCTGGAAAACGCCTTTTTATGTAAAAAGAAATGTAACCAGAAATCGGCCTACCAAGGAGGATGTATCAAAAGATACGCTGAAGGTTATAGAAAAGCACAGTGAATTGGATATAGAGCTTTATAGGTATGCTAAAGGGCTGTTCGAAGAGTTAATTCAGCAGCAATCCCCTTCTTTTAACCGGGAAGTGACCAAATTTAAGTCAAAAAACAACCTGTACTACTACTTGTACCCCACGGTGCGCAGAGTTAAGCATGTGCTGGGCGACAGGCTCTAAATTTAATGCCCCTTTGGAAGAAACGATGCCCGGTGTTTCTTCGCCTTATGTTCGATTCCACAGGAAATTTATTACCCCACAGTTTTCTAACTATTTTCTAACTTAGTTCATACTCTAAACCTATTATTCCCTGGTAAGGTACATATTAATGAGACTTTAATATCTTACCGGTTGGCCTCTGTTCTATTGAATGGAATGTGAAACGTGAAGAAGTTTGCTGGAAAGTCTCATCTTTTACATTTCACGTCACGACAGCCAAATAGGTAAGGTATTTGCTCACATCTCTAAATCAGGTGAGGTTGAGAAAAGATGGGTAATATTTTAGTCACAGGCGGCGCGGGCTTCATCGGTTCCCACGTTACCGAAGCATTAATCAAGCGAGGGCATGCGGTTACGGTACTGGATGATCTGAGCGGTGGGTTTACCGACAATGTGGTCGCCGGGGCAGAGTTTGTGCGGGGGAGTATCAACGATGTTGACCTGGTCAACCGGCTCTTTGCACAAATCCAATTTGATTATGTTTATCATCTGGCCGCCTATGCCGCCGAAGGTCTGAGCCACTTCATCAAGCGGTTTAACTATAACAACAACCTGATTGGCAGCGTTAACCTCATCAATGCGGCCATCAACACCGGGGTAAAATGCTTTGTCTTTACCTCTTCAATTGCCGTTTACGGGGCCAGCCCAGAACTGCCCATGACCGAGGAGACCCCGGCCCATCCGGAAGACCCCTACGGCATCGCCAAGCTGGCCGTTGAACAAGAGTTAAAAGTCTGCAAAGCCATGTTCGATCTCGACTACATTATTTTTCGGCCTCACAATGTTTATGGCGAGCGGCAAAATATTGGCGACAAGTACCGGAACGTGGTCGGCATCTTTATGAACCAAATTTTGCAGGGGAAGCCGATGACCGTTTTTGGAGATGGCACGCAAACGCGGGCCTTTAGCTACATTGGCGACCTGGCCCCCATCATGGCCGAGTCTATTGACACCCCGGCGGCCTACAACCAAATCTTTAATATTGGGGCCGACCAGCCTTACAGCGTGAATGAGCTGGCCGAAGCGGTGGCCCGCGCCATGGGGGTGCAGCCCAATTTAGTCCATCTGTCGGCGCGTAATGAGGTTTTAAATGCCTACTCCTCGCACGAGAAGGTGCAGCGTGTGTTTGGAGAGCGCAAACTGCACAGCCTGGACGAGGGCCTCACCAGAATGGCTCAGTGGGTTAAGCAGCATGGCGCCCGCCAGAGCCAAAAGTTTGAAGGGATTGAAGTAACCAAGAATTTTCCCAAAGCCTGGCTGGCCTGATGCTGGATTAATTTTGCAAGAAATACCTTGTCTGGAGTCCAGTCCCACATGTCCCAACCCCTCATCATTCCCCTGGTT
>CAZDMM010000662.1:0-1357 GCA_964505845.1 uncultured Caldilineaceae bacterium | reverse complement strand
TTAAATTACAACAAGCGTCAGGATACCCTGGAATGTCTGGCCTCGTTGGAACAAAATACCTATCAGAATCACAAAATCATCGTTCTTGATAGCATGTCTACCGATGGTTCTGTGGAAGCCATCCAAGCCGCCTTTCCGGCCGTGGAAGTGATGGTCTTAACCGAAAATCGAGGCTACGCCGGAAACAACAATGTCGGGATGAAAGCGGCCCTGGCCCAGGGAGCGGATTGGGTTTTTGTGTTAAATGAAGATACCATCCTGGCTCCAGATTGCCTGGCCTGTTTAATGGAAGTGGCCGAAAACGACCCGGAGATTGGCATCTTGGGGCCAATGGTTTATCACCACGACGAGCCAACGGTCATTCAATCGGCCGGCGGCAAAATAGGCCCCTATTGGGAGTCGCTGCACCTGGCTCAAAATGAGCCGGATCAGGGCCAATTTAACCAGCCGCATGCGGTTGATTGGATTTCTGGCTGTGGCATTATGGTGCGGCGGGCCGTGATTGACCAGGTTGGCATGATAGATGAGCGTTATTTTTACTACTGGGAAGAAACCGAATGGTGTTTGCGGGCCGGCCGGGCTGGCTGGCGCATTGTGCATGTGCCTCAGGCCAAAATGTGGCACAAAGGCGTGCAGCGGGATTATCGCCCCAAGCCATCGGTAACATATTATGGCACGCGCAACCGGTTGTTAACCCTGGCCAAGCATCATGCGCCGCCCCTGGTCTGGCTAGGGGTGTGGGGCCAATTATTGCGCACAATGACAAGCTGGACTATCAAACCAAAATGGCGTTCCAAGCGTGAACACCGTGACGCGATGTGGCGCGGCATGATGGATTTTTTACAGCATCGCTGGGGGCAGATGCCTCAGTAGGCATAATGGTCAATATGCGTATTCTATTTCTTTCGTCCTGGTATCCTTACCCGGCCAATAACGGGTCTAAAATACGTATCTTTAACCTGCTGCGTGGTTTGGCCCGGCAGCATGAGGTGACCCTGTTAAGTTTTGCCGACCAACCCCAGGTAGACCCAAATGCGCCCGAACTTCGCTCACTCTGCGCTGAAATTCAGGTAGCGCCCCGGAAGCCATTTCAACCTCACAGTTGGCGGGCGCGCCTGGGTTTTTTTAGCTTGACCCCGCGCTCGGTCATAGATACTTTTTCGCCGGAGATGGAGCAGCGCATCCGGCAGGCATTGGCCAAGCGTAGCTATGATCTGGTCATAGCCTCTCAGATAGGGGTGG
Source organism: uncultured Caldilineaceae bacterium (assembly GCA_964505845.1). GTDB lineage: Bacteria > Chloroflexota > Anaerolineae > 4572-78 > J111 > DSQQ01. Next base: position 115 of record CAZDMM010000662.1, on the reverse strand, counting down.
CCGGCTATGGTTCTTGCTGGGCCGGGCTGCCGGCCTTGCTTGAAGAGGTGGAATTAGGGGTTCCCTATGAAAGCTTCAGGCGGGCTAACTCAGCCCGGTCGCGCCTCCGGCATGG
>CAZDMM010000661.1:1060-4632 GCA_964505845.1 uncultured Caldilineaceae bacterium | reverse complement strand
GTAACGCCGCCTTTCTGTGGCGTCAGCGCGCCGTCATCCTCAAAATCATCCTGATTGCGGAAGTATGGATGCTGATCGTTGATCCCATCGGCGGCCACTGGCGGGCCTGGGTTTTTAACCCCAACAAAGTGCTGGGGATTTGGTTCTGGCAGGTCGCCCCGCTGGAGGATTTTATCGGCATGGCCGTCACCAGCAGCGCCGCCGCCTGCGCCGTGCTGGTCTTTGGCTATAGTCCTCGACGGTGGGTGTGAGGAACTATTGCCCCATATAAACGGCCACATTTTGGAGATGCTCTTCATAGCTGACCGCAAAGGTGTGCTGACCGCCTTTGCAGTTGGGCTGTGAGCAGACGAAAAAGAGGTAATTGGTTTCCGCCGGTTGCAGCACCGCCATGATCGAGGCCAGGCCGGGGCTGGCAATGGGGCCGGGCGGCAAGCCGGGGTAAAGATAGGTATTGTAGGGAGAGTTGACCTGTTTGTACTCCTCCAACGTGACCGGCGTTTTCCACCATTGGCCGGTGGCGGCTTGATAGCCCATGGCATACTGCACGGTTGGGTCGGCCTGCAGATAGGGCAGGCTGCTGCCCCGCTTGAGCCGGTTCAAATAGACGCTGGCGATCAGGGGGCGTTCCTCATCCAAACCCGTTTCCCGTTCCACAATCGAAGCCAGGGTGAGAAGCTGATGAAAGGTCAAGCCGCGCTGCCGGGCCAGCCGTGTGACTTCGGCCGGTAGTTGAAAACTCATCTGGTTGAGCATCTGGGCGATCAAATCGGCAGGGGTGGGCTGCTCTGGCAGAGGGTACGTACCGGGGAAGAGATAACCTTCGTAGGATTGGCCGGCGGGGCGATCGGCCAGCAGCGGATGCTTGACCAGCACGCCCTGCTGCGCCTGCTGTAAAAACAAGTTGCCATCCATGAGACCGTTAGCCGCCAGATGCTCGGCCAACTGCTCCAGGCGCCAGCCGGGCGGCACGGTAACGGTGAGCCGGGCCGAGCGCCCCCAATACAGGGCCGCCCCGATTTCTCGCATGCTCATATTGCGGCGCAGTTCGTAAGCGCCCGCTTGCAGTTGGGTGTCCAGGCCGTTGTAGCGCAGCAGTTGCACAAACAACTCGGCGTCACGGATAAAGCCCTGACTCTGCAATTGTTGGGCCACCTGTTGGGCCGTCTGTCCCTCAACAATGATGAACGAAGCTAAACTGGAGTCATTGGATAAGGGCGAATTTATGTCAGCGACGCGCTCTTGCAGGGTGTTGTACAGGGCGCGCCCTTCGCTGCTAAAGGGTGGAAAAGGCCAGGCCGAGCCGGTGCTGATGGTCAGTTGGTTGGCTGCCGGGTAAAAGGGATTGTTTGAAAAATGGGCAAACAGCATCAGCAGCCCTACCGCTCCGGCTACCAGGAGGGCGGTGTTAAAAATAAATTTGATCAATCCAAAAATCTGGCTCATGGCTGAAGACTATTTTTTAGGATCGGCAAAGAAACCGGGTTTTTATGCTCTTAAGAGGCTCTCTGTTGCCCCAAAAGGATACTTTTTAGTCGTAAAAAACCCGGTTTCTAAAAATAGCTTCCGGGAAGGTATAGGCTCAATTTTTGCGCAGAACAGGCAGGTATAGCTTGCCCCAATTGGTATAGACCGGCGTGCTGCCCTGGGCAGCGATACAGCCGGGGCAGCTTGCGCCGTAAGTGCGGTTAACAATGGGCTGATTGGCCGCAACCGTAAAGTTGAGCTGCGCCGTGCCGCCGTAAGCCGCCAGGGTAGGAATCGTCCAGGAGACGATGTTACCCGGCAGCAGCGTTCCACCGCTAACATAAACGGCTCCCACGGGCAGGGCGTCGGTCACGCTCACCTGCGTGGCCGGAGTGGCGCCGTGGTTGGTAACGGTCAAAATATAAGTGATGGGCTGCCCCGGCTCTGTTTTGGCCGGGCCGCTTTTGCTGATAGCCAAAATCGGGGCATTGGTCACGTTGATGGTAACGGTATCGGCGGCGGTCAGCAGGCCGGGGTCGGCCACATTCAGGCGAAAGGTCAGTACGCCCAGGCTGGCCGGCGCGATAAAGCTTGGTTGAGCGGTATTTGAATTGGCCAGGCCGACGCCGGGGCCGCTTTCTTGCACCCATTGATAGGCCAGGGCGTCGCCGTCAGGGTCAAAACTGGCCCGGCCATCCAGCGTTACCGTTTGGCCGGGGGCAGCAAATTGAGCCGGGCCGGCTTCGGCCCGGGGCGGCTGCTCCACCCAGATAGGGCTGCTGTAGGCCGGATAAAGCCAACCGCTGTAATACGCCTCGGCGTAATAGTAACGGCCCAGTTTAGCGGGGACTACCGGCCGCCAGGTATAAACGGTGTTGGCAGGCAAAAGTGTGGTGGCGATGCGGATTCCATTTTCATACAGGTTCATCCGCAGCGATTGGCCTTTGGGGTCAGGGTCGTAAGCATTGATGGTAAAGTATATGGCGTTGGTAGGGTAAGGAATGGCCGACCCCATCCAGGCGCCGTTGGCTTGCAGCACCAGGGCCAGGTTAGAATCGCTGGGGGAGACAAAAAAGGTGCGCCGTTTGCGCAGCGCCTCCAGGATTGAGTCTTTGGTGAGGCTGGGCGCAATCAGGCCCATCCAGGGATTGATGCCCCAATTGGGCGCATGCGTATCTCGATTCTTGAGACTACCTAAATGCCAGCCGGTATTCAAGGCCAAAAAGAACTGGTCGGTAGTTTGAAGTTCTTGCAGAATAATCTTCAAATCAGCCTGGGGATTGAAGGCAAAATCATTAAAATTCCAATCCAGGCCCGGCTCTTTGCGGGGATGATTGAACTCGGCAAAGGCGGTGGGCTGGGCGATGAGCCAGTTGTAAAATTCCGGCAGCGTGTCGTAGTTGGGGTCATCGCTGCGCACGTAGGTTTCGCTGTCAAAAACATTGATGTGCCCATACTGGTGGCTGTATTCAAAGGCCGGCAGGGCCACAAACTGACCGTTGACGGTGGCCAGATTGGCCTGAGTTTTCACATCGGCCCACTCGGCCGGACTCATCATAAAGCAGTGCTCGCTGAGGGCCATAAAATCCAGGCCGTTGGCTCTGGCGGTGGCAAAAGCCTGGGCCGGCGTGCCGGCTCCATCGGAATAGCTGGTATGGCTGTGCAGGTCGCCAAAATAGATGTTCATCCCCTGCGCCGACAGGTCGGCGGCGGCGATGTCGGGCGCCAGGGCCGCCGCTGCCCCCACCGTGGTGAAGCTCCACACCCGGCTTTCACCCAGCGGCGCGCCATACTCGTCCCGCACTTCGGGCGAGATGGCAGCGGTGTAAACCATGCCGGGCTGCAAAGGAGCTTCGGGCGAGAAGATGGCAATCTGGCTCTCGGCGATATAGCTAACGGTTCCGGCTACCGGCTGGCTGCCGGCTTGAGTCACCGTGAAGGTAGCCGGGGTCAAACTGTCGGCCTGCATGGCCCGGTCAAAGGTGGCGGAGATCAGGGTGTAGGTGGGTACGGCCTGCGCGCCCAGAGCCGGATAGGTGCGCCGCTCAATGTCGGCCGTCAGAAGGGCTTGATCCAGCGGATTGATAAAGCTGCAAGTTTGACCG
>CAZDMM010000661.1:0-1050 GCA_964505845.1 uncultured Caldilineaceae bacterium | reverse complement strand
GGCACAAGGTATCATTCGGCCCGCCGGGTTCGGCGGTAGGATTCGGTGCAGGGGGGGTGGGGGTGGGGCCGGTAGCCAGGGCCGGCCGGCCGGGTAAGCCGATGAGCAGGCAGGTTAGACTCACCACACCCGCCGTAATCACCAGCAAAGTTGTTACTTTTTGACGCGCCATTGATGCTTTCTACAAAATGCAGTACAATACCTGAACTCAAATATCGTTTCTGTCGCTACAAGGACTTACGCAGTTGATATATCAAAACTAGAAGTCAGCCACGAATTTTCACGAATTACACAAATTCTTATGAAAAATCAGTGAAAATTAGTGTTAATTCGTGGCTAACTAGCCCAACTACGTAACTCTTATTATGTTAATATCCTACTCTGAGCCAGGATGATTGTCAATTTATGGCGGGACATCACAACAGTATCAAAAAAGAAGCGGAAGTAATTCAAAAAACAGGCGGCGCTCCCGGCACCGTTGATCTGCTGGCGCAGCACCTAGCCCGGCTGGGTGTTCAACCAGGCATGACCTTGCTGGTTCACTCCTCGTTGAGCGCCCTGGGCTGGGTATGTGGCGGGCCGGTGGCGGTCATTCTGGCTTTAGAGCAGGTGTTGGGGCCAGAGGGTACGCTGGTGATGCCCACCTTTACCGGCGACCTGTCCGACCCGGCCGAGTGGCGTAATCCGCCGGTGCCGGCGGCCTGGCACGAGATTATCCGCCAAACCATGCCGGCCTACGACCCCAATTTGACTCCGACTCGCTGGATGGGCGCGGTGGCCGAATGTTTTCGCACCCAGCCGGGGGTGCAGCGCAGCGCCCACCCCCAAAGCTCCTTTGCGGCGCGCGGGCCGCAGGCCGGGTTTATCATCGCCCATCACCCCCTCACCTGCGGCCTGGGCGAAGAATCGCCGCTGGCCCGGATTTATGAGGTGGAGGGCTGGGTGCTGCTGCTGGGGGTAGGGCATGGCAACAACACCTCGCTGCATTTGGCGGAATACCGGGCTAATTTTCCCGGCAAAGAATTGGTCAAATGCGGCGCGCCGGTGCTG
>CAZDMM010000660.1:4160-4633 GCA_964505845.1 uncultured Caldilineaceae bacterium | reverse complement strand
AGCAAATTCTCTTTAACCTGGTGAGCAACGCCCTCAAATTTACCGAGCAGGGCGTGGTGTCGGTTCAGCTTTACCGGGCCAACGCTACGCACTGGGCCATAGAGGTTAGTGATACCGGGCCAGGGATCCCGGCCGAGGCCCAAACCTATATTTTTGAAGCTTTCCGGCAGGTAGACGGCTCGGTGACGCGCCGGCACGGCGGCGTTGGCCTGGGGCTGTCAATTGTCAAACAACTCACAGACTTGATGGGAGGAATCATCAATTTAGAAAGCAGTGAGGGACAGGGCAGCATCTTTACCGTGCTGCTCCCCCTGCAATTACCGCAACCCGGTATCAACACCAACAGCCATCGTCACAGGCCTTAATTGATCGCCCTATCATTATCTCTAGTACACTCCGGCAGAAATAACCTATCTCTCGAAACGGGGTTCCAAACTGCTATCCTATTTACGCCTGGGTGTACTGGCGCAGTC